>VAZH01000319.1 GCA_005884465.1 Alphaproteobacteria bacterium
AGCGCCAGCGTCAGCACCAGCGCGGACACGCCGGAGCCGCAGGTCGTCACGATCGGCTTTGTCAGGTCGACGTCTGCACCCGTGAACGCTTTTCGCAAATCGTCGAGCGGTTTCATCGCGCCGGTCCTGGCGTCAAATAATTCGGCGTAGGGCACGTTGCGGCTGCCCGGAATATGACCGGAGCGGCGGCCCGGCCACGGCTCGGCGACGGCACCCTCGAAACGCGGACGCGGACGTGCATCGACCAATTGCTCAGCGCGCGTTTCGAGATTGCCGAGCAGTTGCTGCTTGCTGCGGACGAAGCTCGGATCAAGCTTGGCCCGGAATTTTCCGACTTTTGGGGTGACCTTGCCGGAATGGGTGGGGCGCCCCTCGCTCAGCCATTTTTTCAAGCCCCCGTCCAGCACCTTCACATTGCGATGCCCGAACGACAGGAACATCCACCATGCCCGGGGGGCCGCGACCCAGCCGCCGGAATCGTAGGCGACCACGGTATCGCCAGAGGAAATCCCCAAGGCCGAGACGTCGCGCGCGAACTGCTCGGCATCAGGATACATATGCGGCCGCGCATCATTGTGGTCGGCAATCGCGTCGACATCGAAGAACACGGCGCCCGGAATATGCGCGCCGAGATAATCGTCCAGTGGCAGCGGCAGCACGCCGGGCATCTTGAAGGAGGCGTCGATGATTTTGACTTTTGGATCGTCGATGCGGGCGGAGAGCCAATCGGTTGAGACGAGCGGATCGTCGATGGGTGGCATGGGTGCAAATCTCCGGCGTTTCTCTGATCGTCATTGCCGGACTTGATCCGGCAATCCATCCATTTTGAAAAGATGGACCCGCGGGTCAAGCCCGCATGCGACAACCTTCAACCCTTCGGCTTCTTCGGCTCGACCTTCTCGACCGGACCGCCGGCGTCGCGCCAGGCCGCGAAGCCGCCGCCCATATGCGCGACCGGCTTCAATCCCATGTCCTGCGCGGTTTTCGCCGCCAGCGCCGAGCGCATGCCGCCGGCGCAATGAAAGATGAATTTCTTTTCCTGCTGGAAGACTGGCTTGGCATAGGGGCTCGCCGGATCGATCCAGAATTCGAGCATGCCGCGGGTGCAGGAGAACGCGCCGGGAATTCGGCCGTCGCGTTCGATCTCGCGGGGGTCACGGATATCGACGATCACGACGTCGTCGCTTTGGGCAGCCTTGATGGCGTCGGTCGCGCTTAGTGTTTCGATCTCGGCATTGGCCTCGTCGATCAGCGCATTGATGCGGCGATGAATGGTCTGAGGCATTTTTCTTAACTCCCGATTCCGCCATTCCGGGACGATGCGAAGCATCGAACCCGGAAACTCGATCGAATTTCATAACAGCGAGATTCCGGATCAGTCCCGCGGACTATCCGCAATGACGACAATCACCGCACCAGTTCCTTCATCGCGGCTTCGAGGCCTTCGATCGTGATCGGGAACATGCGCTCCGAAAACAGCCGGCGAATGACGGTGGTCGATTCCGAATAATCCCAGTGCCGCTGCGCCACCGGATTGAGCCACACCGCGTGCGGATAGGTGCGCGTGACGCGCTCGAGCCAGACCGATCCCGCCTCTTCATTGACATGCTCGACCGAACCGCCGGGCACCATGATTTCGTAAGGCGACATCGAGGCGTCGCCGACGAACACCACCTTGTAGTCGTGCGGATATTTGTGCAGCACGTCCCAGGTCGGCGTGCGATCGGTAAAGCGGCGGCGATTCTGCTTCCACACGCCCTCATAGAGGCAGTTGTGGAAGTAAAAATATTCCATGTGCTTGAATTCGGTCTTCGCCGCCGAAAACAATTCCTCGACCTGCTCGATATGCGAATCCATCGAGCCGCCGATATCGAAGAACACCAGCACCTTGACCGCGTTGCGCCGTTCGGGGCGCATGTGCACGTCGAGATAGCCGTGGTTGGCGGTCTCCTTGATGGTGGTATCGAGGTCGAGTTCGTCAGGCGCGCCGGTGCGGGCGAATTTGCGCAACCGCCGCAACGCGATCTTGATGTTGCGAATCCCAAGTTCGACATTGCCGTCGAGATCCTTGAACTCGCGGCGGTCCCACACTTTCACCGCACGGAAATTGCGGTTCTTCTCCTGCCCGATTCGGATGCCTTCGGGATTGTAGCCCTCGGCGCCGAACGGCGAAGTTCCTGCGGTGCCGATCCACTTGTTGCCGCCCTGGTGCCGGCCCTTCTGTTCTTTCAGGCGCTGGCGCAGCGTCTCCATGAGCTTGTCCCAGCCCATCGCCTCGATCTGCTTCTTCTCTTCCTCGGTGAGATATTTCTCCGCGAGCTTCTTCAGCCATTCGGCCGGAATGTCCGCCTTCTCCATGGCGTCGAGCAGGCTTTCCAGCCCCTTGAACACGGTGCCGAACACGCGATCGAACTTGTCGAGATTGCGCTCGTCCTTCACCAGCGAGGCCCGCGCGAGGTAATAAAAATTCTCCACCGTCTGCTCGGCGAGGTCGGCGTCGATCGCCTCCATCAATGTCAAATATTCGCGCAAGGTCACCGGGACCTGAGCGTCGCGCAGCGATGTGAAGAATTGCAAAAACATGAGTGACAGATTGCCCGATGACGAGCCTCCGTCAAGGGCTTATGCCGCAGATCAGGGCGGCTTGTTTTATGAAATGATGCCCGACAGCCTAGACCTGCCGGGTTTTTCAACTAGAATTGAGGTCAGAAGGCTTTATCCCCGCAGCAATCGCCAATCTGGTGTCGGGACGCTAGCTTCGTTCCCGCACAAGCCAAGCCGCACTCACGTGCTGACGAACAAACAAGGCAAATGCTCGATGAAATTTACCGGCACCAAGGACTACGTCGCCACCGATGATCTCAAGATCGCCGTCAACGCCTCGATCGTGCTCGAGCGCCCGCTCCTGATAAAGGGCGAACCCGGTACCGGCAAAACCGTATTGGCCGAGGAAGTCGCCAAAGCGATCGGCGCGCCGCTTTTGACCTGGCACATCAAGTCCACCACCAAGGCACAGCAGGGCCTTTACGAATACGACGCGGTGTCGCGGTTGCGCGACAGCCAGCTCGGCGATGCCAGGGTTTCCGACATCTCGAACTACATCAAGCGCGGTAAGCTGTGGGACGCCTTCACGCTTGAGAAACGCCCGGTGCTCCTGATCGACGAAATCGACAAGGCCGATATCGAATTCCCCAACGATCTCCTGCTCGAGCTCGATCGCATGGAGTTCTTCGTCTACGAGACCGGCGAGAACATCAAGGCGAAGCTGCGCCCGATCGTCATGATCACCTCGAACAACGAAAAGGAACTGCCAGACGCCTTCCTGCGCCGCTGCTTCTTCCATTACATCAAGTTTCCCGACCTCGAGACCATGCACCGCATCGTCGACGTGCATTTTCCCAGCATCAAGAAGCGCCTGGTCGAGGAAGCGTTGCGGATTTTCTTCGAGGTGCGCGAAGTGCCGGGGCTGAAGAAGAAACCTTCGACGTCGGAGCTATTGGACTGGCTGAAGCTCCTGCTCAACGAGGACATGACGCCGGAAATGCTCAGGGAGCGCGATCCGCGCAAGCTGATCCCGCCGCTGCACGGCGCGCTGTTGAAGAACGAGCAGGACGTGCATTTGTTCGAGCGGTTAGCCTTTCTCAGCCGAAGAGAGGTGTGAGGCGGACGTTGGTCTGAGAGACCGTCATTGCGAGCCAACGGGTCGCGCGAATGCGTGCCCGATGACAGGCTCCGCGAAGCAATCCACGGTCCGGATACAGCGGCTAATGGATTGCTTCGTCGCTTCGCTCCTCGCAATGACGAACAGCGCGGCCAATTGTAGTGCCAT
>VAZH01000318.1 GCA_005884465.1 Alphaproteobacteria bacterium
GAGCATTCACCGCAGCCCGAAAGTGCTCGACCCGAAATTCCGGTCCCGGAAAGTCCGGCACCGAGTGAAACAGCTCCGGCTCAAGCCGAAGCTGGCTCCGGAGAAACCAAGATTGCGACAACCGAGGAGGCCTCGTCACCGGCGAATGAAGCCGCTCCAACCGCATCCGAGCAGACGAGCGCCCCGGCTTTGCCGGAGGCGGACATCGCCGTGGCGAAAATCGCGACGCTGGACGCTCCAACCATCGCAATCGAGGCGAGGCCGCCGGCAAAGGCTGCCGGCGCCAAGACAATCAGCGCCGAACCAGACAGCAGCATCATCAGGAAGCGCCAGCAG
>VAZH01000320.1 GCA_005884465.1 Alphaproteobacteria bacterium
AATCATGAAATTTGGAGCATCGAATTTCCGAGCTGATGAAAATTGCCCGGCCGAAAAGACTTCAATATAATTCTGGCGATCTAGCCTTCCAGACTGTATCGGGTGATTATCCTTCTGTTGAAGCTTCTGACATATGAAGCGCAGACACTACATTGGTATAGTAAGTATTGTTGTCGCCGCAGGTCTGCTCGGCGCCGGGGCTGTGCTGGTCGGCCAGTCCACGGTCCCGCCACAGGCCATCGCGTCCTCGGTGACACGCACACCGGAGCTTATGGAACGTGCGTGGCACTTGCCCGTGGCGGCCACATTCAACCGGCAAGTTAGCTGGCAGTCAAACGGCTCGCGTTGCGGGCCCGCTGCCGTCGCCAACGCGTATCGCTCACTCGGAGATGCGGCAAGCACTGAGGGCAAGGTGCTTGCGGCCACGGGCCGATGTTGGACTGGCGTGTGCATCCTGGGTCTTACGCTGGACGAGCTGGCCGATGTCGCGCGTGCCAATACGGGGCGGAAAATTACCCTCCTGCGCAACCTCAGCGAGGAAGAGTTTCGCGAACATCTGCGCCGCTCCAACGATCCCGCCCGACGTTACATCGTGAATTTCAGCCGCGAGCGAATATTTGGGGCCGGCGTCGGACATCATTCGCCGATCGGCGGCTATCTCGAAAACGAGGACCTGGTGTTCATCCTTGACGTCAATTCGGACTTTCAACCATGGCTGGTCGAGCGTACGCGCCTGTTCGCCGCCGTAGATACGCTCGACGGTGACAAGAAGCGCGGGCTCTTGCTGATCGAATGATGAGTATATGGCCTACAGCACGCGATAGCGGATCGCGAAGGCGTCATGGAGCTCGGTGCCCGCTGCTTCGCCCTTGTTCGGGGAAGCCATTCGATCAGCCAGATGCCACGGCCCGAACTGATCGGAGTGACTTGGGTTTGCCGCGAGCCGCAGCTTGAACTGGTACTGGGCCTGACCTGGCAAAGTCAGAATCACGAAGCGCTCGGTGGTCCGATAATCCAATGCGACCGACCCTTTGAGGACGCTGCGGCCATCGTCACCGGAGGCCAACGCGCCTTGCAGCTGGGCGAGCTTTTGATTTCTGTCGGTGCGCAATTCGACCTGGGTGTCGGCCACCTCAGACAGAGCGGCCTTCGGCAGCCGGATTTCAAATTCGACCGCAGGCTTTGTCGGGTTGATGCCGAGATAGGCGAGCGCCGCATGCCGCATATCGTAGGCCACGAAGGCGAAGAGCCCGAGCACGAGAGCGGCGGCAAGGCCGTGCCTGACGATGTCGCGGATACTGCGATATCCGCTTCGAAAATAGACGGTCAGAATGATGGCAACCGCGAGCGCGGCGGCGACGCCGGAAAGCCCGGACATCAGCATCCCGAGCCAGCCGTCCGGGCTGTCGTCGGCAAAAAAGCCGGCGGCGGAGGCGATTGTCCTGAGAAACGAGGTCACGGAGTCGCCGGGGAGGTCGGCCGCATGGACCGCGCCCTTCAGGATCGGGGACGTAAGGTTCATCGCAGTGTCTCGCGGTGCGCTAGTGCCTGGTCGAGGCTGAAATCACTGGAACTGACAGAAGTTAGTCGTCGCAACGGTGATTGTGGTTCAACCCGGCCGGCGGGGATTTATTGTCAGGGGCGCGGGCGGTCGCTATAGCGGGGGCTCAGACTCACGCTGGGGGAGAATTGTAATGTCGGCTCAAATGGTTCTACTGCCGGTCTTCGTTCTGGTCGGCCTCACTTTCGCACTGCTGTTGTGGATGGCCGGGGTCCGCCGGCAGGCGCTCGTCGACGGGGAAACCAGGGTCAGGGACGTCGCGCTGGGACAGCCGAACTGGCCGACCCGCGCTACTCAAATCGGAAATTCCTTCAAAAACCAGTTCGAACTGCCGCTGTTGTTTTACACCCTGATCGCGCTGGCGCTGCCGCTGCGTCACGCCGATCTGTTCATCGTGCTGATGTCATGGGTGTTCGTGGTCACGCGCTTTGCTCACGCCGGAATTTTCGTGACCTCCAACGACATGAAGCAACGCTCGCTGGCGTGGTTCGCAGGCGTGCTGGTGCTGTTCGCGATGTGGATCTATTTCGCGCTGAGGATTCTCTTGTTGATCTGATGCGCTGCTCTCGAAGCGAAAGTTTTGAATGACTCCCGCTGCCCGGCTTTCCGCGGCCATCGAACTGATCGAGACCATCGATGCCCAACGCGTCCCGGCGGCGAAGGCGCTCAAGGAGTGGGGCACCGCGCATCGCTATGCCGGCTCCGGCGATCGCGCCGCGATCGCCGGCCTGATCTGGGATGTGCTGCGCCGGCGCGCCTCGAGCGCATGGATCATGGACGACGATAGGCCGCGCGCGCGCGTTCTGGGCATGCTGAAGCTCGAGCGCGGCCTGGATGTCGATGCCATCGCCGCGTTGTGCGACGGCGGCCGTTTTGCGCCGGAGCCGTTGACCGAGGGCGAGCGCGCCGCGCTTGCGTCGCGGTCGCTCGAAAATGCGCCTGCGCATATCGCCGGCGACTACCCGGAATGGCTCGATGGATATCTGGCGCAGGTGTTCGGCGACGACCGGGTCGCGGAGGCGACCGCGATGGCAAGCCGCGCGCCGCTCGACCTACGGGTCAACACGTTGAAGGCCAGACGCGAAAAGATCCTGTCTTCACTCGCCCATCTCGGCGCGCAGCCGACGCCGTGGTCGCCGACGGGCCTGCGCATCCTCCTCGGCGCCGACGCCCGCAACCCCGGCATTCATGCCGAGGAGGATTTCATCAAGGGCGCCATCGAGGTTCAGGACGAGGGCTCGCAGCTTGCAGCTTTGTTGTCGGCGGCAAAGCCCGGCGAGCAGGTCATCGACCTCTGCGCTGGCGCCGGCGGCAAGACCCTGGCGCTCGCGGCGCTGATGCAAGGCAAGGGACGGCTGATCGCAACCGACCGCGACAAGCGGCAACTCGCGCCGATCCACGAGCGGCTGTCGCGCGCAGGCGTCCACAACGCCGATGTGCGGACGCCCAAGGGCGAGGGCGACACCCTCGGCGATATCAGGGCCTCCGCCGATCTGGTGCTGATCGATGCGCCATGCACGGGAACCGGCACCTGGCGCCGCAATCCGGATGCCAAATGGCGGATGCGCCCCGGCGCGCTCGAGGTGCGGCTGAAGGATCAGATCGAGGTGCTCGACCGCGCCACGGCCCTGGTCAAGCCGGGCGGGCGGATCGCCTATATCACCTGCTCGGTGCTGCCGCCGGAAAACGGCGAGCAAGTCCGCGCCTTTGTCGCCAGACATCCGGAATTCAGCATGGCGCCAACATCGCAAACCGTGACGGCGCTCGGGGACAAAGCGGAGGAATTTGCAGCCGCCGCGCTGCAATCCCCGGAGGGGTTATTGATGACGCCGCGCCGTACCAGGACGGATGGATTTTTCGTGTCGATCCTGAACCGCAGGACGTCATCCTGAGGTGCTCGCCCGCTTGGGCGAGCCTCGAAGGATGGGCCGCGCCGTCGCCCTTCGAGACGCGCGCAAGAGCGCGCTCCTCAGGGTGACGGCGACAAATACATGGGCAAAACCGCAGTGGAAGCCCGGCCATGACGGCCCTTTTGAGGGTTGCGGGCCCGCCGCCCGTCGTTTACTTCCTACCCATGACAGCACAACAAGCCCGCGAATCGACGCCCTCGGTGGCCTCGGCGCATGACAAGATTCTGATCGTCGATTTCGGCAGCCAGGTCACGCAACTGATCGCGCGCCGGGTGCGCGAGGAGGGCGTTTATTCCGAAATCGTGCCGTTCCAGAAGGCGGAAGCGGCGTTCAAGGAGATGAAGCCGAAGGCGGTGATCCTCTCCGGCGGCCCGGAATCGGTGCACGAGGAAGGTTCGCCCCGCGCGCCGCAGTTGATCTTCGATTCCGGCGTGCCCGTGCTCGGCATCTGCTACGGCCAGATGACCATGGCGGCCCAGCTTGGCGGCATTGTCGAGGGCGGGCACCATCGCGAGTTCGGCCGCGCCGATGTCGAGGTCAAGGCGGCGAGCCGGCTGTTCGATTCCATGTGGT
>VAZH01000241.1 GCA_005884465.1 Alphaproteobacteria bacterium
ATCGTGCTGACCATCGGCTTCATGTCGATCTCACAGGTCGATTTCGACCTCACCAGCATCGCGGCGCTGTTGACGATTCTCGGTTATTCGCTGAACGACACGGTCGTGATCTATGACCGAATCCGCGAAATGCTGCGGCGTTACAAGAAGATGCCGATGCCGCAATTGCTCAACGAGTCGATCAACTCGACGCTGTCGCGATCGATCGTCACCCACGTCACGGTGACGCTGGCGCTGTTGGCGCTATTGCTGTTCGGCGGCCAAGCCATTCACAGCTTCACCGCCGTGATGATGTTCGGCGTGGTGCTGGTCGGCACCTACACTTCGATCTTCATCGCGGCACCGATCCTGATCTATCTCGGCGTCGGCACCCACCGGGCAGAGGTGCCGGACAAACCCTTCAAGAAATGACGATGGCGAGCCGCCCGGACGCTCCGCATCTTCCGCGGTCGGCGCCAATCGATGCTTACGGCAATGGCGGTTTTGCTTTCGCCGAGATGTCGCATCGCGGCTCGCTGCTTTGCCTGCCGGATGCGATCTGGGCCTGGCCAGTCGCAAGACCGGAAGAAATCGACAGGGCGTCGCTGGAGCGGGTATTTGCCGCAGCAGATGGCATCGATACGCTGATCGTCGGCACCGGCACCGGTGTCTGGCTGCCGCCATCCGAGCTTCGCGAGGCGTTGCGGGCGGTCAAGGTGGTGCTCGACGCGATGCAGACGGGTCCGGCCGTTCGCACCTACAACATCATGATCGGCGAGCGGCGGCGCGTCGCGGCGGCATTGATCGCGGTACCATGAACAGCGCGAACGGAGACAAAGCGTCCGCCGATTTCTGCGCCGAGTTGGTGCGCGCCCACGATTTTGCCCGTTACGCATCCACGCTGTTCGTGCCTGCCGAGCAGCGGCGCGCGCTGTTGGCGATCTATGCTTTCAACGTTGAGATTTCCCGCGTGCGCGAGCAGGTGAGCCAGCCGCTGCCCGGCGAGGTGCGGCTGCAATGGTGGACCGACATGCTGGCCGGCACCGGTCACGGCGGGATCGAGGGCAATCCGGTTGCGGCTGAACTTAAGCTGGCGATGCGTAACTGGCGTTTGCCTGTCGAGCGGCTGTCGCGGCTGATCGACGAGCATCAGTTCGATCTCTACAACGATCCGATGCCGACCATGGCGGCGCTGGAAGGCTATATCAACGACACCTCGTCGGCGCTGTTCTCGCTCGGCGCAGGCATTGCGGGACCGCAGTCCAACGAGGTCGAGCATCTCGCGCGTCACGCCGGACTAGCGCAAGGCATGACGCGGGTGCTGGCGGCATTGCCGCTGGACGCCTCGCGGCGGCAGTTGTTCGTGCCGCTGCAATTGCTCCAGAGCCACGGCAGCTCGATGGAAGAAGTGTTCGCGGGCAAGTGGACGCCGAAGTTGCGGGCGGCGCTGGATCAGTTGATCGGCGAAGCGCGGGGACATCTGAAAACAGCCTTCGCGCTTCTGGAAAACGCGCCGGCGGAAGTGAGGCCGGTGTTCCTGCCGCTGGTACTGAATGGGCGCGACCTCGAACGGATGTCGCGCGCGGACAACGATCCGTTCGCGCCGCTTGTCAGATCGCGGTTTCGGACGCTATGGACGTTGTGGCGGGCGTCGCGGTCGCAATTGTTTAGAGGCGACGGCTGAGTGGGCGTTCCCCGGATGTCACACCAAAGAAGGGCGTCATAGCCGCGGAAAGCGGGTATCCAGTACGCCGCGGCTTCTCGATTCAATCACTCACGCTCTGGAATGCTGGATCACCCGCCTTCGCGGGTGATGACATCTGTTGACGACCGCGGCACCAAATCCGCCGCCTCAAAATTAAACCGGTCGCGCAAATTCTTGCGCGATTCGAGGATGCTTTTCACGAATGCGCGGTCGGTCTCGCTCGTCATCAAGGGCTCGATCAGGTCGAGCTGGTTCATCGCGACGAGCTGCAGGATCTCGGTGCGAAGTTTTCCGTCGGCATCGCGCGGCAAGGCCTGCACCACCTGGATATATTCCGGCGGTTTTGGACCGTGGGCCGCCGCGAGATCGCTACGCAGTTGCGCTTCGAGCGCGGTCCGGTCGGCCTCGACGAAGGCATAAAGCCCGACGCCGGTGCGGCGGTCGGCGAAGGCGACGATGGCGGTATCGCGAACGTCAGGATTTTTCCTGATCAGGTCGCTCAGCACCGGCGCGTCGTTGACCAGCCGCCGGCCGCCGCCTTCGCGATCGGTGAAATTGAACAGGCCGCGCGTAATAGCGCGGTAGACTTTCTTGCCGGTCGCCAGCCAGAGACTTGCGACGAGGGATTTGCGCGCGAGAATCGTGCGCTCCTTTGGCGTCAGCGCCTCCGGTGCGTAGCTGCGCTTGTGCTTGAGCAGATGCCTGAGATCTTCGTAAGCCGCAATGCGGAACAGCCGGCCGCGCGTCGTGAAGCAGGCCGCGAGCTGAAAGTCGGTGAGATAGGCGCGGCCGTCGCTGCCGCGCAGCCAGTTCTGCTCCTTGGCGAGATCGTTATGGCAGATGCCGGCGCGATGCAGCTTGCGCAGCGCCTGCTTGGCGGAACGGAAATAGGCGGCATCGCCAAATGGTTTTGCCAGATGCAGCGCCACGCCATCGATAAATCCACGCACCAGCGCCTGCCTGCCGGCCCATAGCAATTCGGGCCCGACGTGGAGGCCGCGCGCCCGCGCCAGTGCGCGGCGTTCGCGCGCGAACAGATGGCGCGCCGGGAGGTAGGACCACCATGGCACCCGATCGAGCCGGCGCAACACCGCATCGACTTCGCCATCAGGGTTGCGAAAGCGGCCGCGCTCGACGGTGGAAAACACGTCGCGCTTCAGCAACACGCCTTCGGTCCATCGCGCCGAAAGAACCGCGGCGTCATCTTTTGGCAGTCTCATGACGTGCTCACGCCGCCGCTGCCAGGCGCAGGCTGTCGGCAATCCAGCGATCGAGATCCGACAGCGCACGGGCGCTAATCGCCTGCTTCTTCGCCGCGTTTTTTTCGTTGCCGCGCAGTCGCGTCCCATCCGCATTTCTGGTGGGCGGGGAGGCGAGCGGCGGAAACAGCCCGAAATTGATGTTCATCGGCTGGAACGAGCGCGCACCCGGCTCAATGGTCTCGATGTGGCCGCCGGTGATGTGCCCGAGCAGCGAACCGAGCGCAGTCGTGGCGGGGGGCGGCGCCAGCGACATCGAGCGAGCATCGGCGGCAGCATAGAGGCCGGCCATCAGCCCGATGCTTGCGGATTCGACGTAGCCTTCGCAGCCGGTCATCTGTCCGGCGAAGCGCAGCCGCGGTTGCACGCGCAGCCGCAACTGGCCGTCCAATAGTTTTGGCGAATTCAGGAAAGTATTGCGATGCAGGCCCCCGAGCCGGGCGAATTCGGCGTTCTCGAGGCCGGGAATGGTGCGGAAGACACGCTGCTGGGCACCGTACTTCAACTTGGTCTGGAAGCCGACCATGTTGTAGAGGGTGCCGAGCCTGTTGTCCTGGCGCAATTGCACGATGGCGTAGGGTTTTACGGCCGGATCGTGCGGATTGGTGAGCCCGACCGGCTTCATCGGGCCGTGACGCAGCGTCTCGCGGCCGCGCTCCGCCATCACCTCGATTGGCAGGCAGCCGTCGAAATAGGGCGTGTTGGTTTCCCACTCCTTGAAATCGGTCTTCTCGCCGGCAATCAGGGCATCGACGAAAGCACCGTATTGTTCCCTGGTCATCGGGCAATTGATGTAATCGGCGCCGGTGCCGCCGGGACCTGCCTTGTCGTAGCGCGATTGAAACCACGCCACCGACATATCGATGGAATCCCGGTGTACGATCGGGGCAATCGCATCGAAAAACGCCAGCGCGTTCTCGTCAGTAAGCTGGCGGATGGCCTCCGCCAGCGGCGCAGAGGTCAAAGGCCCGGTCGCGACGATGACGTTGCGCCAATCCTCAGGCGGCAGACCGTCGATCTCGGCGCGACGAATTTCGATCAGCGGATGATCATTGAGCGCTTTGGTGACGGCGGCGGAAAATCCGTCGCGGTCCACCGCCAGCGCGCCGCCGGCGGGCACCTGATTGGCGTCGGCGGCGCGCATGATCAGCGAGTCCAGCCGGCGCATTTCGGCGTGCAGCAAGCCGACCGCATTGTTGGCGGCATCGTCGGAGCGGAACGAATTGGAGCACACGAGTTCGGCAAGGCCGTCGGTGCGATGGGCTTCGGTCATCCGGCCGGGGCGCATCTCATGCAGGATAACGCCGATGCCCGACTTGGCGACCTGCCAGGCCGCTTCCGAGCCGGCAAGGCCCGCGCCGACGACATGTACGGGTTCAGAAGTCGCTCTGGTGCCTGTCATGGCCACAGAGGTAGCGCGTTTCCGGGCGCAGTGGAATGCGGCGCGGGCCTGATCGCAGATACGACAACGCCCGCGGCGAGGCGGGCGTTATCCGTTTGTCGGTTTAAAAAAGATCAGCCGTTATAAGTGCCGGCTGCAACGCGCGGAATGTCCGAGCGATCGAGGCCGATATCGGCCAACTCGCGATCACTTAGCTGGGACAATTCGCTGACATTGCGCTGATAGTCCCGGAACGCCTTGATCATGCGAATGACCTTGGAGGAAACCTGATCGTTGGAACGAATATAGGACTTGGTTCCATCCCCTAGAAGTCCAAATGCTGCGGTGCAGCTAAGCCAGAAATGCATGGCAATGGTAAGAAGCGATTAACCGTTCGGCATAGCTGCCCAAAGCAGCAGCCAGCGGTTCCATTTTTGGCTCGTTCTACTTTATGGCCGTTTAATCACGGGATCGTCATAAGAGGGATTGAGCGCCAGCGAAATCGCCGGTCACGGAAATTGTAGTCGTCACGGCCCTTTTCAGGTTACAAAAGCCAGTTCCTTATGCGTGATTCGCATGCGCTCTTACATGGAATGAATTTCAAGTCATTATTCTCCGTTCAAACAGGCTGCTTAGGTTCCACGAACATCAGGGTGCACGGGCGAGCTGGCTTGCGAAAAATGCGACCGTCCTGGCATAGACCTCGCTCTTGTTCCATTGCTGCAGTACGGCGAAATTTGCGCTGCCGGGCTCCCAGTCCTTGCCGCGCTGCCAGCCATAGCCCGCGAGGTAGTTCGCTGTCGATGCCAGCACATCGGGCGCGCTGTGCAACAGGTCGCGGCGACCGTTATTGTCGAAGTCCACGGCGAATTTGATATAGGACGACGGCATGAACTGGGTCTGGCCGAGCTCGCCGGCCCAGGCGCCGCGCATTTGCGACGGCGCGAGATCGCCGCGCTCGACGATGCGCAGCGCGTCCATTAGTTCCGCACGAAAGGTTTCCGAGCGCCGGCAATCGTAAGCCAGCGTCGCCAGCGAGCGTATGGTCGGAAATTTCCCGATATTGGCGCCAAAATCCGTCTCCAACCCCCAGATCGCCACCAGCACCTCGCCCGGCACGCCGTAGCTTTGTTCGATGCGGCCGAGCACCGAACCGTATTGTTTCATCATGCTGGCGCCGCGCGCGAGCCGGGGCGGGACCATGCGGCCTGAAAACTCCTCGAAACTCTGGCTGAAGACGCGCTGTGAACGATCCCGCGAGAGCACCGCCTGGTCCAACGTCACGCCGTTCAGCCCGGCCGCGATGGCGGATTGCGAAATACCTTTGGCGGCGGCTTCATTTTTGAACTCCGTGAGCCAGGCGTCAAAGCTGCCGGTACCGCAGGATGCCGCCAGCGCCGAGGCTCCCGGCGCGGTCAGAAAAGCGCTCACCGCGAACGCTCGAAAAAGGAAACGGAGGGTCATCGGAGCTACCAGCTTTTAAATCGATTTGGCATTTGAGGGGTGATGACCGGCAAGACAAAATCTCCGCGGCAACCGCGGCCAAAACAAGGCTCGAGCGCTGCCGAAGTTCCACACGACGAGGGAGTTCGGTTACACCGGCGACACCAACGACTCCGCGCGTGATGATTAAGCTCGCCGCGAACGGCGGCAAGCTGCAGCCGGAGATCAAGCACTGATTTCATATTACGCCGTCGTCCCCGCGAAAAGCGGGGACCCAACCACCAAAGTCAGTGATGGACGAGGTATCGCCCCATGTGGGTTACCAGACATTGCTCATCACCAACGTGACGGAGTATGGGTCCCCGCTTTCGCGGGGACGACAGGGGGTTTGCGGGGACGACGTTGAATTCATCCCGCCAGATCCGCAAACTCCGGATGCTTGCGCAGGTAATCCGCCACGAAGCCGCAGCCGGCGACGACCTTCAATCGATCGGCGCGGATTAATTGCAGCGCGCCCTGCACCAATTCCGAGGCGATACCGCGGCCGCGTCGCGCGCGCGGCGTCTCGGTATGGGTGATGATGACTGCGCCCGGCGCGAGGCGATAATTCGCAAACGCTACAGCGCCCTCGACGTCGAGTTCGAAGCGGCTTTGGGCTTTGTTGTCGCGAACCGATGCTGCAGCCATATTCTCGACCTTGCAAGAATTCCAGTCGGTCATTTAGGCGCGTGAAGGAGGCGATGCAAACCCGTGCTGCCTCGAGCAGTTTCAGGTTTTCAGCAGGTCCGCATACTCGGGATGCTTTCCAATGTAGGCCTTCACGAACTGGCACTCCGCGATCACCTTCAGTCCATCGGCCCGCACCTGGTCGAGCGCACCCTTAATCAGCCTGGAGCCGATGCCTTTGCCGCCGAGTTCTGGCGGCACTTCGGTATGGATGAACGTGATGATGCCGTCGGCGATCTTGTAATAGGTCGCGGCGATATGGCCGTCGGCCTTGAGTTCGTAGCGGTGATGTACAGGGTTGTTGGAAACCGCGTTGTCCATATCATTCCATCCCTTGGTGTATTGCCCCGCGGGGCACTCTTTGCGACCCCTTACAGACTACAAAATTGCGTCGAACGGGTCTTGCAAGAGCCGATGCCTTCCCCACGTTTTAACCAGACATACGAGCCCAATGCGGCCGATTGGTCGCTTGACAGTCGGAGTGTCATGCTCGCCAGCCGCTGACGTATGCCTCTTTTCGAGGGAGGTTTACCATGTGGGACTTTCGTTCTCTCGCTACTCACCGAACATGGGAAGACTGGTGCGGCATGCTGCTTGGCGTGTTGATCGTGCTGTCGCCATGGTTTCCCAGCCCGGCGGGCCATGAGGTCGTCGATGCCGAACGCAGCTATGTGATCCTGAATACGTTTACGGTCGGCATTCTGATCTTTGGGCTTGCCCAGCTCGAATATGTCGCGCTGCAGCGCTGGGAGGAGGTGGCCGAAATCGTGGCCGGGCTGTGGCTGATCGCCTCGCCCTACATCTTCGGCTATTCCGACGATGGCATGCTGCGATTCTGGCATACGAGTCTCGGCGGCCTCGTGGTGTTGTTGGCCGCCCTGCAGTTGTGGCAGGACTGGGGCCTGAAGGATGAGGACATGCTCAAGCACGGGCAATAACGCAATAGCAAAGGTGCCCTCAGGCCCGCCGGTCTGGCAACGGACCGGCGGGCTTTTGCTGGGATAGCGCTAACGCGGCATTGCGATTCCCCTGACCGAACCTTGTAGCCCGCATGGAGCGCAGCGAAATGCGGGATGGAATTAATGGATGTGGCATTGTCCCCGGATTTCGCTGCGCGGGCGCTGCCGCGTCCACCGCATCCCGTGCCCTACGTCCGTGACGATCGCGAAACGCCCCTCTGCAGGCTGGGACGTCGGGAGTTATGGAAGTGATTTGGGTCAGGTCGGAAACAAATTATTTTTACAATCGCACATTGACGAAGCCTTGGTGTATTCGCGGCGTTGCCAGCCTCTAGTCCTAGTGGTGTTGCCCGGCTCGCTCGCGGAGTCTGTGGCCGGAGTGGCCCCAATGGCCGGACCCGTTGGCTCACGCCCCGGAATGACGTACAGAATTTCGTCGAAGAGGAAACACCATGAAGCTCGGGAAGAAGGTGAGATGAGCGGAACCGCCACCACCGCTGCACCGTCCGGCGGCGTGACGCGGATGTCGCGCCGGGTGATGAATCTCGCGCATCTCCTGACCCAGAATGCCCGCCGCCATGGCGACCGTGTCGGCCTGATCTGGGGCGATCGGTCCTGGACCTGGCGCGAGATCGATCGCCTGGTCTCGGCGCTGGCGGCGGCGCTTGCCGCGCGCGGTATCGCCAAGGGCGACCGCATCCTGGTCCATTCCAAGAATTGCGACGAGATGTTCTGGTCGATGTTTTCCGCCTTCCGGCTTGGCGCGGTCTGGGTGCCGGCGAATTTCCGCCTGATGCCGGACGAAGTCGCCTGGCTCGCCACTGCTTCCGGCGCCAAGGCGTTTCTTTGCCACGGCGATTTTCCTGACCACGCAGCCGCGGTCGAAGCGTCGAGCCCGGCGCTCGCTTTCACCTGGCGGATTGGCGAAGGCACGCTCGGCGAAAAATCCGTGAGCGAGGCAATCGCCGCACACGCGGGCGCAAGCGTCGAGGAGGCGAGCGTCGACTATGACGATTCCTGTTGGTTCTTCTTCACTTCCGGCACCACCGGGCGTTCCAAGGCGGCGGTGCTGACCCACGGCCAGATGGCTTTTGTGGTGACCAACCACCTCGCCGATCTGATGCCCGGCACGACTGAAAATGACGCCTCGCTGGTGGTCGCGCCGCTGTCGCACGGCGCCGGCGTGCATCAACTTGTGCAGACGGCGCGCGGCGCGAAAACCATCCTGCTGCCGTCGGAGCGTTTCGATATCAACGAGGCGTTTCGGCTGATCGAGACCCACCGCGTCAGCAACATCTTCACCGTGCCCACGATCCTGAAGATGATGGTCGAGCATCCCGCGATCGACCGCTACGACCATTCGTCGCTGCGCTATGTGATCTATGCCGGCGCGCCGATGTACCGCGAGGACCAGAAGGCGGCGCTGAATAAGCTCGGCAGGGTGCTGGTGCAGTATTTCGGCCTCGGCGAGGTCACCGGCAATGTCACGGTACTGCCGCCGGCCCTGCACGATCCCGAGGACGGGCCGCATGCGCGCATCGGCACCTGCGGATTCGAGCGCACCGGCATGCAGGTCTCGATCCAGGGCGATGACGGCAGCGAACTGAAACCGTTCGAGACCGGCGAGATCTGCGTCATCGGCCCGGCCGTGTTCGCCGGCTACTACGATAACCCCGAGGCCAACGCCAAGGCGTTTCGTGACGGCTGGTTCCGCACCGGCGATCTCGGCCACATGGACGAAGAGGGTTTTGTCTATATCACCGGCCGCGCCTCGGACATGTACATATCCGGCGGATCCAACATCTATCCGCGCGAGGTGGAGGAGAAGATCCTGACCCACCCTGCGATAGGCGAGGTGGCGGTGCTCGGCGTGCCGGATTCGTTTTGGGGCGAGGTGGGTATTGCGGTTTGCGTGGCGCGTGAGGGTGCAGCCGAAGTGAGCGAGCTGGAGCTGGCCAGCTTCCTTGCCGCAAAAGTGCCGCGCTACAAAATGCCGAATGGGAGGCGCTGCCGAAATCCGGCTATGGCAAGGTGCCGAAGCGGCTGGTCCGCGACGAACTGGAGGCGCGGGGGCTGCTCGACGTCACCTCCAGGCGGAAAAGCTAACGATGCGGCACATCGTCCACCCCGGACCGCCCGCGCCCGAGCGCATTCAATGGGTGGAGGCGCGCGGCCGCGCCTTTTCCTTCACGCTGGAAGCCGGCCTGCCGCTGCTGGAAGCCGC
>VAZH01000135.1 GCA_005884465.1 Alphaproteobacteria bacterium
TTAACACGGGCGATGACGGGCTTCGGCACATCACGGATTAGTCCCTGCAACTCGTCGATCGGCAATCCAACGACGCCGCGCCCGTCATATTGTCCCTCGTGAGCGGATTGGTCTCCACCGGTACAGAACGCTTTGTCGCCCGCACCTGTCAGCACAATGCTCGAAACCTTTCGATCGTTCGCGGCGAGGTGGAAAGCCTGAATTAGTTCTTCCAGCGTCTGTCCGCGGAATGCGTTGTAGACCTTCGGCCGATTAATGATGATCCAAGCGGCACGATCGCGGACTTCGTAGATCACGTCGGTGAACCTGGTAGGGTCTGACATCGTCTTTACCTCACATCCGTTAGATCATGTTCATGCCGCCAGAGACCGAGATGGCCTGGCCGGTGATAAAGCTGCCGTCATCTGACGCAAGCAGGGCAATAATCCCGGCATAGTCATCGGGTTCGCCCATTCGCTTCAGTGGAATACCGCGAACCATCGCGTCCTTCCACTTCACCGCTTGTTCGCCTTCGCCCAGCACGGCCGCCATCATCGGTGTATTGGTGGGACCCGGACACACCGCGTTCAGCAGCACATTCTTCCGCGCGAGCTCGCGGGCGATCGATTTAGTGAAGGAAATAAGTCCGCCCTTGCAGGCCGAATAGACGGCCTCATCGCTGGTGCCGACGCGGGCAGCATCGGAAGCGATGTTGATGATACGGCCGCCGCCACGCTCCACCATTAGCGGCGCGATGGCATGGTGGGTGTTGAGGGGACCATAAAGATTGATGCGGATGATCTTGTCCCAAAGGTCCTTATCGGTTTTCAGGAATGGCATGGGCCGATCCCAACCGGCGTTGTTGACCAGAATCCAGATCGGTCCGATATCTGCCTCGACCTGCGCGACCGCACGATCCACGGACGCCCGATCACCGACGTCAACGGCGTAGGTCGTAATCGCGGATTTCGGTGCGAGCTTTGCGGTCTCTTGCCCGGCGTCGGGATTGATATCGAAAATCGCGACCTTGCAGCCTTCTTCCGCCAGCCGAAGGGTGATGGCACGCCCGATGCCCTGGCCTCCACCGGTAACGATCGCTACCTTGCCTGATAAGCCTCTCAAAGTTTCGCTCCTTTGTTTTACGACGCATTGGCTGACTGTTTTGTTTGGTAGGCCCACTGGCCCCCGCCAACCGAGCGATATCAACCGCTCTTGGTCAACGCGAAACCACGCTGTGCGAACATCTGGCGAGCAATGATCGTTTTCATGATCTCAATCGATCCGCCCGCGATCTTGACAATCCTGGCGTCGATATAGGCGCGGGCGATCGGATATTCACACATATATCCCCACCCTCCGAAAAGTTGCAGGCATTCATCGACGGCTTCGCAATGAAGTTCGGAGGTAAACATCTTGGCCATCGCGGCGTCTACCGGATCCAGCTTTCCCTCCATGAAGAGCGAAATGCATTTATCGGTAAAGACACGGGCGACTGCTGCCTTGGTTTTCAAATCGGCAAGCTTGAATTGCGTATTCTGAAAGTTTGCTAGTTTTTGACCGAACACGCTTCGGTCCGCGGTATACTCAACAGTCCAATCAAGGACGGTTTCGGTGACGGTTGCTGAGCGGATTGCCTGGGCAAGCCGTTCTTGCGCAAGCTTCGTCATCATCAACGAGAAGCCCTTGCCCTCCTGGCCAAGCATATTAGTAGAGGGGATACGTATATTCTCGAAGAACAGCTCAGATGTATCCTGCGCTTTCATCCCGATCTTTTCGAGATTTCTCCCGCGCTGAAACCCCGGCCGGCTGCTCTCGACGATGAAAAGCGTCACACCTTTGGCACCCGCGCTGCCGTCGGTTTTGGTCGCAAGAACGACGAAATCGCAGAGTTGACCATTCGAGATAAAAACTTTCTGGCCGTTGATAACGAAATCGTTGCCATCGCGAACGGCCCGGGTCCGGATCGCCTTGAGATCGCTGCCTGCATGAGGCTCCGTCATGCCGAGCGAGCCGATGGCTTCGCCCGACACCATCTTCGGTAACCATTCGCGCTTTTGGTCTTCGGTTCCAAAGGAAAGGAGATAGGTTGCGACGAGGTCTGTGTGGATTAGAAATCCCGGGCCGCTTGCGCCGGAACGCCACAATTCTTCGAAGACGACAACGTCGAAGAGGTAGTCGAGGCCCATTCCCCCGTACTGCTCCGGTACGGTACAGCAGAGAAGGCCTTCTGCGCCTGCCTTGAGCCACAGTTCCCGTGGCACAATGCCGTCCTTCTCCCACTGGGCATGAAATGGCACGATTTCGCGATCCACGAAGCGCCGGACCGACTCCCGGAAAATGTTGTGTTCTTCGCGAAAAATGGTTCGCTCTATCATTGCTCGTACATCCGGATCAATTTAGTTAGGTAGTGTACCATATGCTTAGCGCCGGTAAAGGGCAAACTGGAGCCGAAGGCTCTTTTCCGGGCGTCGAGGTCGGCGGTGCCCTACGCCAGAACCTCGAAAAGTGCTAGGTTCATGGCATGCATCGACGGTAACAACCATCCTTTCTGCGGTTTGCAAAAACGCTCGGTTCAACTAGTACGCAGATATACAGTATGCTATATTGCCTGCATTTCTCGCGGAGGAATGCCATGACGGTGCTGGGAAACTTGAAGGAATTCAGGGCCGAACGGGCTGAAAACGGTGTTCTGCACCTCGTTTTCGACATGCCAGGCCGGCCCATGAACGTGTTCTCCAACGCGGCCATCGCCGAACTCCGCATTTTCAGCGAGTGGCTGCACGAAAGCGACGTGAAGGGTGTGGTTATCCGCTCGGGAAAGCCATCGGCGTTCTGCGCCGGCGCCGATCTCACGGAGCTGGGACAGGCCTACGACATGATCATGGCCGCGCCGGCCGAAACGCGTGACCGCGTAGCGTTCGATCACTTCTTTCCTCTCAGCCAGGCGCTACGCAGAATCGAGACGGCGGGCAAGCCGGTTGCTGCTGCGATTGCGGGCCTGGCGCTTGGAGGGGGCGGGGAGCTCGCGCTGGCTTCCCATCATCGAGTTATGGTCGATGACCCAAAGGCGGCGTTCGGCTTGCCGGAATCGCTGGTGGGACTGTTGCCGGGAGCGGGCGGAACCCAGCGGCTTCCTCGCCTGACCGGTATTGAAAAGGCCCTTCCTGTGCTGTTGGAAGGTGCACGACTGTCCGGGCAGGCCGCTATCGCAGCCGGCGTTGTCGATCAGTTGGTTCCTGGGGGTGAAGAGGTGGCGGCGGCGGAACGATGGGTGTTGTCCAATGCGTCCGCGTCGCAACCCTGGGATCGCCCGGGATGGCGGCCGGCGGATGTCGATCGTGTGGCTGCAATCATCGAGCGGAAACGCGAAAGTGTTCTTGCAGAAACCCTCGGGCACTATCCGGCGCCGCTCGCTATTCTCGATTGCGTCAGCCAGGGACTTTCGCAGCCTTTCGATGAGGCGATCCGCACTGAGATGCAGATTTTCTCAAAACTCATTCAACGGCGTGAGCCGCGTAACATGATCAGGACGCTGTTCCTTGGCAGGCTCGATCACGACCGGCTTCGCAAGGCGGGGAGCATTCCTGCACCCGTTGAACAAGCCGTGGCCGCCGTTTCCAAGACGTTGAAGCTCGACGGGAGCGCGGACGCCGTTCTTGCAGATGCCTTCGCCCGGGCCGGCTTTCGTGGACCCGCGCGCCCGGCACCGGCATTCGACGGCGTCATTGCACAGGCAGCGTTTTGGCTGGAGGCGGAACCTGTCACCGATGGCAAACGCGCGCTGCGTGAACGTCTCGCGCGGGCCTATGCCGTCGCGGACAAATGGCGGACGCGGCTGTCGGAGGATCAGCGCCGCGCGGCGGACTATCTGCTGGTCAAGAATTGTGGTTTCCCCGCTTATCTGGGCGGCGCCTTTTCCTCCGCCGAGCCCGGTACTTGATTAGCGCCGTCTTCGAAACATCCTGCAACGCGGCTTACGTAACTCCAATCGAGAGAAAAGCAGTGTCAAAACCTCTGACTGGCATACGTGTCCTCGACCTGTCAAAAGTCCTGGCGGGTCCCTTATGCGCCCAATATCTCGGCGATCTCGGTGCCGACATCATCAAGGTAGAGACCGTCGGCCAGGGTGATGAAACGCGCGGCTGGCCGCCGTTTCCGGCGCCGGGCCTTGGCACTGTCTTTCTCAGTGCCAACCGAAACAAGCGAAGCATCGCCGTCGACATGAAAACGGAAAAGGGACGTGAGATTGTGCATGCGCTGGCAAGCTCCGCCGACGTCGCGATTGAAAGTTTTGGGACTGGAGTCGCTGAGCGACTGGGGATCGATGCTGCAACGCTTCGCTCCTTGAACGAGCGACTGATCCACTGCAGCATTTCCGGGTTCGGCCGCTCCGGGCCGCTAAAGAACTCGCCTGGCTACGACGTGATATTGCAGGCATTTTGCGGAATCATGTCAATGACCGGCGACGAGGATGGCGGCTATATCCGCAGTCCGATATCGCCGATCGACCAGATGACCGGCGTGCACGCCTTCAGCGGCATTCTGGCGTTGCTGTATGCGCGAGAAAAGACTGGGAAGGGAGGCGCGATCCAGGTTTCGCTTTTCGAAACCGCGCTTGGCCTGCTGGGCTACAATCTTCAGACCTATTGGGAGCGCGGCGTTCAACCGCCGAAATGTGGTTCAAGTCACGAGTCGCTTTGCCCCTATCAGGCCTTCGAGGCTGCCGATGGCCCGATCATGATCGGAGTCGCCAATGATAATCTGTGGCGGAAGTTTTGTTCCGTAGCGGGATTGGACGCTATCGTCGATGATCGCCGGTTCAGGACGAATGCGGATCGCGTTGCGCACCGCAAAGAGACCCTCGATCATGTCCAAGCCGCACTTGCGCAGCATTCGGCCACGCACTGGAACGACGCGCTTACAGCCATCGGCGTGCCCTGCGCGCCCATCAACTCGATCGCTCAGTTGCTTGACCACCCGCACACAGGGGCAAGTGACATCATTGTCGAATACGAGCACCAAACCGCAGGCCGGCTGAAGGGTGTGGGTCATCCGGTTCTGATAGACGGCGCGTCGCGTGAGTCGGGGTTGCCACCGCCGATGCTTGGGCAGCACACCGACGATGTCCTGGGCGAAATGGGCTTGTCAGCCGAAACGATCGGCGAGCTGCGGCGGAGCCGCGTGATCGCCTAATCGAGCAGCTTCCACGACGCATTTTCGAATTTTGCCATGCGTAACGAACCATAGGGCGCGTAGTTTTCCTTGGAATTATTCAATTCCACCCCTGGAAGAAGCATTGCAACGCGATCCTTTTTGAAACTCGTCGCCTGATTCAGGAGATTGTCTCTGTTGAGGTCGTCGCCACATCGCTTGAGAGCGATCGCGATCGCCTGGGCATTGATGTAGCCGGACAAGGCAATGAAATCGTTCGGACTGTCGTTCGGCACCCATTTCTTCATGAATGCGAGGAATTCGATAACCTCCGGATCTTGCGCCCACGCCGGATCTCCGGCTTGTTTCGTGAATTGCGTCGTCAGGACGCCCTGTACGTTTTCAAGTCCCGCCGGTGTGAGCACTGTCTGCACCGAGTTGATCGGGCTGGCAAGAAACTGCGTCGGGGTCCAATTCAACTCATGGACTTTCTTGAGCGCCTGGGCTGCGAATTTTGGAGTCGTGAAGTGGATCAGCGTATCGGCGCCGGAAGTCTTCAATTGGATAACCTGAGAATCGATCGTGGGGGAAGTCAGTTCGTAGTTCGCTTCTGCGACGATCCGGGCTTTGGCATTGTCTCCCAATGCTTTTTTGAGGCCGGTCAGATAGTCCTTTCCATAGTCGTCGTTCTGGTAGAGAACGGCGATTTTTGCATTGGGCATGTTCTTGAGAATGTAGTTGCCGAATGTGGCGCCTTCCATCTCGAAGGCGGGATAGAATGGGACAGTCCAGGGGAAATTCTGAGGATCGTTGAAGCGCCGTCCCCCTGCTGAGGCAAATACGTGAGGGACCTTGTTCTGATTGAGATACTTTTGAATGGCAATGTTCGGGACGGTTCCTACAGTTCCAACATCAGCAAGGACTCCGTCGTCTTCCACGAGCTTCCGCGCCTGTTCAACTGCTTTCGGAGGGCTGAATGCATTGTCGAGTGAAATCAAATTCACCTTCCTGCCGTTGATGCCGCCCTTCTCGTTCAACATTTGAAAGTAGCCCGCCATGACGCGGCCGTAACTCGAAAATGCTGAGGCTGGACCGCTGTAGGGAACGGTCTGGCCGATCTTAATTTCAGTGTCCGTTACGCCGGGGCCATATTTTTTTTCAGCCGCTACGGCCGTGAACTGACACGTGCCCAGCAGAATGGCCGAGACGATACCCAATATTGTTGCGTGCTTCATTCCTTCCCCTCCCTTATTTGGTTCAGCGGCTAAATTGCGGACATTCTCTTCAGCAGCGCGTCATCCCCCGCTAGTTCTCGAGGCGATAACCACATCACGCCCAAGAGGTACTGAAGTATATAGTACACTACGTATATCATCCTATCAAGGAGCAAATCACATGCCGGTCTGCTGCTGCAGCGCGGCGAAACACCCTTGGGGCGCTTATGTGTTGCTCTCAAAGCGTCGTGATCTCCGGGCAAAACGGACGATTTGGGCAGTTCCGGTGGAGTGTTGCGCGGATAGAATGTTTCCTGCCCATCTGCGGGATCCGCGAGTCCTCGTGAAGCAAATATCGATCGCTCTGGCATTCGATGATGCTGCCTGCGATGATCAGGCCGACGGATCGAACGTTGGTTGCAAATGGACTGGGACAACATACGCGTCTTCTTAAGCGTCGCTCGCGCTGGCCAGTTTTCAGCCGCAGCGTTGCATTTGGGAGTCGATAACGCCACGGTCGGCCGCAGGATCAACGCGCTTGAGAAATCACTTCGCGTTCGGCTATTCGACCGTCAGACTACGGGAAGCGTGCTGACCGCCGCCGGCGATCGATTGTACAAGACCGCTGAAGAGGTCGAAGCCCAGCTATTGCGCGCACAGGGCGATCTTTCTCGATCCGACGTCGAGCTTTCGGGCACCGTGAGGGTTGCCGCTCCGGACGGCTTCAGCACGCTTTTTCTGTGTTCCCGGCTTAGTCATTTCAGAGCAAAGCATCCATCCCTTACAGTTCAGCTGGTACCAATGTCGCGGACCTTTTCGTTGTCGAAGCGCGAGGCCGATCTGGCCATCACCATCGAGAGACCCGATGAAGGGCGGCTCTCGGTGCGCAAACTGATTGATTACTCGCTGCATTTTTACGCGGCGAAGGGCTATCTCGCGGAGCGCGGTTCTCCTCAGCGGCTCGAAGATCTCCAACGTCATTGCCTAGTAACCTATGTTCCGGATTTGATTTTCGCCGATCAACTCAATTTCATGCCGGAGCTTTATGGCCCAACCTATAGTCGGCTTGAATGTTCGACGGCTGTAGGTCAGCTGGAAGCGGTTCGCGGCGGCGCAGGTATCGGAATTTTGCACGACTATGCGGCTCACACCGATGAACAGCTCCAGAGCGTGCTGCCTGGTACGGTGTTTGAACGCAGCTATTGGATCGTTACCCATCTGGACATGCGCGAGCTCAGCCGAGTCCGCGCAATGTCTGAATTCATACTTGCGGAAGTAGCCGCGCAAAAATCGATCTTCCGGACGAGGAAAGACGTTTAGGAAGCTGTGCTCCGGCCGAAGGCGGGCCCACTCGTCGCTTGAACGTAAATATGGTTATGATATATATCGTAATGAAGCGTACGGATTTATGATTTCGCCGGGAACCCGATTTGATCGAATAGGATTGATCAGGTCACTCAGCAATTCTGTGGGCTGAACGGGGAGCTAGATAATGGGTTCATCGACAGCTACCGCCCTTGCAGCGCTGAAAATCGGCAGCCGCGTTGCTTTTGAGCGTCTGGCGCGACCAAAGGCCCGGCGGCTCGGGGATGTGCCCTGTTCGCCCTATGCAATTACGACCGAATGGTTGACCGCCGTGCTCTGTGGCAAGGTTCCGGGGGCCATTGTTACCTATGTCGAGGTCAAGCCGGCGAGCGCGGGTACGCACGAACGACATCAGCTTCGCGTGTCCTACAACGAGGAAGGCCGGCGCGCCGCATTACCGACCTCGATCTTCACCAAGTCGCTGCCGAGCGTCGTCACGCGCATGATAGGCGGCTTCAACGGTACGGCGCGCGTCGAGGGCAATTTCTATACGCAGCTTCGACCTGAGCTGCAGATCGAGGCACCGCTCTGTTATCATTCAGCCTACGACCGGCGAACCTTTGCGGCGATCCATCTGCTCGAAGATATGGTCGCAACAAAATCCGCGACGTTTTGCAGCCATAAGACGTACGTCTCGCGCGCCATGGCAGACGACATGATCGATCTGCTGGCATCGCTGCACAGCCGCTTCTACGCCGATCCGGCGATCGCCGAGCACTACCGATGGCTCGCCAGCTATCCAAGATGGTTTACCATCGGTGCGGAGAAAATGAGTACGGAGTATTACACGCACAGAGCGTTTGACGCTGCGGCCCATGTTATTCCTGCTGAGGTCCTTGCGCGTCGTGAGGAGGTCTGGCCGGCGACGATACGCGCACTTGCTGTGCACGAAAGCGAACCACAAGGGCTTATTCACTCCGATGTGCATATCGGAAATTGGTATCAGACAGGCGCGGACCAAATGGGGTTATGCGACTGGCAATGTCTTTCGCGCGGCCATTGGTCACGGGATTTCGCTTACGCTGTGACGGCTTCGCTAACGCCGGAAAATCGCCGGAATTGGGAACGTGATCTATTGGCTCGCTATATCGAGCGGTTTGCAGAACAAACCGGTGTCAAACCAGACTTCGATCTCAGTTTCCTGCGCTACCGACAGCAGATTTTGCATGCGCTCGCAATGTGGACGATTACGCTGTGTCACTCCCCGCTGTTGCCAAATATGCAGCCCGAGGACACGACCTTGACGATGATCGAGCGAATAACGACGGCTATGGCCGATCTGGATTCGATTGATAGTTAGGGCATTTTGTCAACTCAGGCGCAACAATCGCCGCGAGGGGCGGCTAAGCCGAAGTGGACAGGAGGTGGCGGTCCTCACTTGAGCGGCGTTTCGGTGATCCCGGTACAATACTCGTCATCGAGCTGCACGTAGCACGGTCGCAAACCGCTAGGAGACGAGTCTTTTTGATGCAACCACGGGACCGGCCAACCTGCCGTGCCCCGCATGGTAAAGTGACCATCGAACCGAGCCATATGGGATCACTACGCGGCGGCCCTATGCGCCAACGTGCGGCCTGTAATCAGAGACGGTGTTTCAAGTGCGGCCGGAACAGACAAGAATTTGCGCATCGCCTCAGGGTCGTTCTTCCGATTCCGAAGCAGTGCAAGGTCCTTGTTGAGGCGATCCTGATCGCCGGAATGAAAGACCAGCCTGAGACTTTCGGTAGATATCGGCGAGGTTACCTCGAGATAGATTTTTCTCCTCGATTCGGAATAGCGATCCAGGATTTCATCGCCAGCCTTTTCGTGAACGACGGCCGCGAGCGCCTCGCTCAAAGCAAAGGAATCGTAGATTCCACCCATAAGACCGAACCCGCTGGTCGGGTTCGTGATATGCGCCGCGTCGCCTGCGAGAAGGACGCGTCCGACCCGATAGGTGGCAGCCGTCCGCTGATGCATGTTGTACGCGGTGTGGAGCGCCAGCTCATACTTCTTGTCTCCCGGCAGAACAGTATTGATGAACTCCGGGATACGTTCCGAAACAGTTTCCAGCGGGTTAGTCGTGTCTTCAGCGAAGGTGAAGCGCCACAGACCGTCGAGATTGATCTTGTAGACGACAGCTCCGTAGATGGGATCGACCAGATAGCCCGAGTTCCAGCCGTATTTCTCGAAGTCGAAATAGATGTTGGTCACCACGAAGCGTTGCGGCCAGGTAAACCCATCCATCGTCAGTCCGACCGCTTTTCGGACCGCGCTGCGACCGCCATCCGCCGCTACCACCCAGTCAGCGACGCACTCCACGGGCGCGCCTGCTCTTTCGGCAGTAACAACGACATTGCTTGATGTCTGCGTCAGGCCGGTGAACTTCGTCCCCCAGTGAATCGTGACGTCCGTATATCGCTTCAGGTGCTGCAGGACCACTTTCGCGAGAAGATCCTGACCCAGCGTAAGATTGTAGGGACGGTCAGTGACGTCGCGAACCGCATCATGATTGTAGACGATGGTTTCCCCGGTCTTGAAAATCCGCCAGCAGCGTTCGTCGATGGTGTGGCCGGCGGCAATCATGTCGTCGAGGACGCCGAAATGGTTCAGGCCCGCCAATATCGGCCAGGCATAGGAAATGGCGCGCGGCGAATAGACAATGTCGTCCTCTGCCTCGAGCACGGTCACGGGAACGCCGGCTCGCGCCAGGCCAAGTGCGGTCATCAGGCCGACCGGGCCGCCGCCCACAATCAAGACCGCTGTCATGCTTTTTCTCTCACTGTTGTTCCACGCTGCATTTTTGAATTCCTCTCGGATCGATCCGTTTCAGATTATTTTTTTGCGGGCGACTGACCCACCGCACTAGCCTCATCGATAAGCTTCCAGGACGATCCTTCGAATATCGCCATGCGCAGCGATTGATAGGGCGCGTAATCATCGGGCGACGTATTGAGCTGAATTCCCGGCAACATCATTTTGAAATGTTTTCCCCTCATACTGGCCGCCTGCTTCAGCAGATTCTCGCGCGTGAGATCGTCGCCGCACTGCTTCAATGCCTGGGCGATGCC
The DNA here is from genome assembly GCA_005884465.1 of Alphaproteobacteria bacterium. Lineage (GTDB taxonomy): Bacteria > Pseudomonadota > Alphaproteobacteria > Rhizobiales > Xanthobacteraceae > Bradyrhizobium. The sequence continues at coordinate 10,760 of VAZH01000135.1, forward strand.
CTGCGCGATGATGTATCCGGAGAGCGCAACGAAATCGCCGGGATTGTCGTTTGGCACCCATTTCTTCATGAACTCGACGTACTCCTTCACTTCAGGATCGTCGACCCACTTCGGATCGCCGGCCTGCTTGGTGAACTGCGTTGTAATGATCCCTTGCGCGTTTTCGAATCCGGCCGGTTCCAACACCGTTTTGACCGAGTTGGTCGGGCTGGCGAGGAACTGCAGTGGCGTCCAGCTCATCTCCTTCACTTTGCGCAGCCCTTGCGCGGTAAATTTCGGGGTGGAGAAATAAAGCAGGACATCGGCGCCGGAATCCTTTAGGCGAACGATCTGGGAATCGATGGTCGGATCCGTCAGTTCGTAGGCGACCTCAGCTACGATCTTGGTCTTGCCCTCTGCGATTGCGGCTTTAAGCCCGGTCAGAAAGTCCTTTCCGTAATCGTCGTTCTGGTACAGCACCCCGATCTTGGCATCTGGCTTGTTCTTCAGGATGTATTGCCCGAACGTCTTCCCCTCCATCTCGAAGCCCGGATACATCGGCACGCTCCAGGGGAAATTCTGAGGGTCGGCGAAACGACGCCCACCGGCAGAGATGAAGATGTGCGGCACCTTGGCCTGGTTGAGATATTTCTGGATCGCGACGTTCGGCGTGGTGCCAACTGTGCCGACGTCGGCCAGCACACCTGAATCCTCAACGAGCTTCCGTGTTTGTTCGAGCGCCTTGGGAGGACTGAAAGCGTTGTCCAGTGAGATCAGCGTTATCTTGCGGCCGTTGATTCCGCCCGACGCGTTGACCATCTCGAAATAACCTGTCATCAGTCGGCCATAACTCGAAAAGGCCGACGCCGGACCGCTGTAGGGCACGGTTTGACCGAGCTTGATTTCGGTATCGGTAGCGCCCGGTCCATACTTCTTCTCGGCGGCGCTGCCGGCGCTCAAGCCGATCAACAATAAGGCACAGATCAATCCACCTGATTTTCGGAACATTGTGCTTCCCCTGCCTGTCCTTGTTTTGTTTGTTTTTGAAACCTGATAATCGTCAGAGCCGCGCTGCGGCCTGCCGGATCGCGCGGTCAGGATGGACCCCGTAAAAGCTCGAAATTATTATGGATATTCCAGGCGAGCGATCCTAGGCGGTCGCCAGTCGACAGCCCGGATTGGAGCGTCGCCGATAACCGCAGACAGCGATCCTTTGCTGCCGAATAGGAATAGCGATAGATGCTACGATCGAGGTTACGCGAAACGATTTCCGTTTCACCATGCGCGATCACGGCGTAGCGAAGAAATTCCGTCGAGAGTAATGGCGTATCCATCGTCAAGCCGAGCATAACCGATGTCCTCCCCTCGTTCGAAACGCCCGCCCATTTTGTTGGGTCTGTTGGCGCACCGAAAAATGCTAACAGGCACCGGCCGAACTTACAAGCAGTCTAGCCGGTTTTGTATTTAAATTAGGTCCGGCGCTCGACGCCGGACCTATTCGTTCAGGAATTATTCTGCTGCGACCGCGAAGCTGTTGTTTTTAAGATCCGCCTCCAACCGGGCCTTTTCGGCAAAAGATTTACCGATGCTCGCCTCTTTGATGTGGCCATAGCCACGGATCATTTCCGGCAAGCGGGCCAACCTGGCGAGGATCGGAATCTGTCCGCCTTTTAGAGCTGCGATATGCTGCTCGAGCATTGCCAGGTAATCGTCGATCAGCTTTCGCTCAGCGTTGCGCTCCGCCGTGTATCCGAAGGGATCGAATGCCGTGCCGCGAAGGAATTTGAGCCGCGCGAGCAGGCGAAATGCGTGAATCATCCAGCCGCCATATTCCTTCTTCTGCAAATGGCCCGTACATTTGTCGCGGCGCGCAAGGAGCGGTGCGGCGAGGTGGAACCTAAGGCGGATGTCGCCTTCGAATTTTTCCCCTAACTTCCTGGCAAAGCTGCCATCCGTATAGAGCCGTGCCACCTCGTATTCGTCCTTGTAAGCCATCAGCTTGAAGAGGTTTTTTGCCACCGCTTCCGTGAGTTCGCTGGAACCCGACGAGGCCAGAGCCTCGGCATTCCGAACCTTCGCAACGGTTGCGAGATAGCGGTCGGCGTAGGACCGGTTTTGATATTCGGTCAGGAATTTGGCCCGATAGGCAATCGATTCATCGAGTGTCCGGGTTGTCGTCGCGGCGCGCGCTCGGAATTGGGTTACGCTGCGGACACGCGCGAGGTCGTGCGCGGCGAGCCGTCCCCAGGTAAAGGCCTGCTTGTTCATCTCGATCGCGGCGCCGTTGATTTCGATAGCTCTCAGAATTGCTTCCAGTGAAAGCGGAATGGCCCCTTTCTGGAAGGCAAAGCCAAGCATGAAGGCATTAGTCGCGATGCTGTCGCCCATCAAAGCCGACGCGATACCTGTTGCGTCGATGATGTCGAGATTGTTGTCCCCGATCGCATCGCGGAGGGCCCCTTGCATTGCCTTCATTTCGAAATCGATATCGGGATTCATCACGAAACTCGCGGTGGGCTGCAGGTCGGCGTTGACAATGGCCTGGGTCACGCCGCGTTCGACGCGGCTTAGAGCCGTCGCACTCGCGGAAACGACAATGTCGCAACCGAGAATAAGATCGGCCCCGCCTGAAGCGATGCGGACTGTAGGGATATCTTCCGGAGTAGGCGCGATCCGGACATGGCTCATGACCGCGCCATTCTTTTGCGCAAGGCCGGTGAAGTCGAGCGCAGAGCAGCCTCGACCGTCGAGATGGGCGGCCATGCCGAGCAGCGCGCCGATCGTGATGACGCCGGTGCCCCCGATACCGGTAACGAGAATGTTGAAGGCCTCTTCCAGTTCGCGCCGAGGCGGCAAAGGAAGATCGGCGAACAGCTGGCTTGAACCGACTGAGGAAGTCTCTGCTTTCTTCAGCGTGCCGCCATGGACAGTGACAAAACTCGGACAAAATCCCTCGACGCAAGAATAGTCCTTGTTGCAGTTCGACTGGTCGATCTGGCGTTTGCGGCCGAATTCGGTTTCGAGCGGTTGGACCGAAACACAATTGGAAGCTTGCGAGCAGTCGCCGCAGCCTTCGCATACGAGATCGTTGATGAAGACGCGCTTCGGCGGATCCGGATACAGCCCCCGTTTGCGGCGACGGCGTTTCTCGGCGGCACAGGTCTGATCGTAGATCAAAACGGAAAGACCGCTAATTTCACGCAGTTCGCGTTGAATCCGGTCCATCTCCCGGCGATGATGGACCGTGGCGCCCTCTGGAAAATAACCTTTGCCGGGATATTTGCCGGGATCGTCCGAGACGATCGCAACGCGCTTCGAGCCTTCGGCCCAAACCTGGTGGGCAATTTGTGAGACGGTCAGGCCGCCCTCGGCGGGTTGTCCGCCAGTCATAGCGACCGCGTCGTTGTAAAGAATCTTGTAGGTGATGTTGACGCCGGCAGCCGCCGCGGCCCGCAATGCGAGCAAGCCCGAATGCGTGTAGGTGCCGTCACCGAGGTTCTGAAAGACATGGGTTTCGCTAGTGAAAGGTGCCTGACCGATCCAGGTCACGCCCTCGGCGCCCATATGCGAGATGGTCGCGGTGCGCCGGCTTGGGACCGAGAGGGCCATCCCGTGGCAGCCGATACCGGCCATCGCGCGGCTGCCTTCCGGCACCTTGGTAGAGGTGTTGTGCGGGCAGCCGGAGCAGAAATACGGCGTCCGCTGCAGCGCCATGGGAGCGCGCACAGTTGCGGGGTGCTCAAACGCTTCAAGCCGCGCCAGTCTTTGTTCCAGCACCGGACTTTGTTGGCCGAGCCGGCGCAGACGCGAGACCAGTGCGGCGGCCACCATGGTCGGCGTGAGTTCTCCTTCGCTCGGCAACAGCGTTGCGCGGTGTTCGTCGCGTTTGCCAACGACGGAAGGACGCTTTGAGGCATCCATGTTGTAGAGAATTCGCACCAGCTGATCTTCGAGAAAGCCGCGCTTTTCCTCGACGACCAATACGTCCTGCAGACCTTCGGCAAAACGCCTCGCGCCGCTCTCTTCGAGCGGCCAAGTCAGCCCGACCTTATAGATGCGCAAACCCAGCTTCTGAGCTTCGCGCTCGGTAATTCCGAGATCCGCCAGCGCCTGCCGTAAATCCAGGTAGGCCTTGCCGGTGGCCATGATGCCGAGCCGAGCCGGTTTGCTGTCGAGCACGATACGATCGAGCTGGTTGGCGCGCGCGAATGCTGCAATGGCGTCCATTTTTGGACCATGAAGCCGCCGCTCCTGTTCGAGCGGTGGGTCGGGCCACCTGATATTCAGTCCGCCCGGCGGCAATTCGAAATCCGATGGCAGCACCACCGACACGCGCGACGGATCGCTGTAAATGGAGGCCGAACTCTCCACCGTTTCGGAAATCGCCTTGAAGCCGACCCAGCACCCGGAAAAGCGGGAAAGCGCAAAGCCGTAAAGTCCGAGATCCAGATAGTCCTGCAGCGTTGCCGGGTTGAGAATCGGCATCAGTGCCGCGGCGAACACCTGCTCGCTCTGGTGTGCAAGGGTGGAGGATTGGCAGCCATGATCGTCGCCGGCCAAAGCAAGCACACCGCCATGCCGCGCCGTACCAGCCGAATTCGCGTGCTTTAGGGCATCGACTGAACGGTCCACCCCCGGGCCTTTGCCATACCATATCCCGAACACTCCATCGACTTTCGCGCCTGGAAACAGCCCGACCTGCTGGCTGCCCCACACCGCGGTCGCCGCGAGATCTTCATTTAGGCCGGGGGCGAATGCGATATCGTGAGACTGCAGCACCGACTTTGCACGCCACAAGGCGTTGTCGTACATGCCGAGCGGCGAGCCGCGGTATCCTGAGATAAATCCGGCGGTGTTGAGATTTTGCCCGCGATCGCGTTCGCGCTGCAACATCGGCAATCGTACCAGCGCCTGGATGCCGGAAAGGTAGATACGCTTGGCCTCGACCCGGTATTTGTCGTCCAACCCGACCTGCATAAGCGTCATCGTAGGCTCCGTTAAATCGTCATGGCGGGCTGGAAGGTTGGGCGGGAGCCCGATTGTTTCGAGTTTGGCGGCTATCCGCAGGGTGCTGACAAGCCATCGACCTTGAGCAGATCGATGCGATCGATCAGTGAAAAGGATGTGTCGCCAATGTCAATATCGGTCGAGAAATTCATCGGGTCTGCGTGTCCGCAGATGACGTCAGCGAAACACCATTCAGCTGATCCCACAATCTTGCCGTCCGCCATGATCGCAAGCTTGACCGGGTGACTGGCGCCGACGCCGCGAGAAGTCTGATATCCATCGGCAACGCAGTAGAGTTCAATGCGGACTTTGCCTGTTGAAATGCTCTGAACCGACAGTTCAACGTCGAAAAAGCCGAAGGCGGCGTCGTCATCAGAGCCCTTCTCATAAAAATAGAACGAGCCGATTTTCCCGTGTACGCACGGACCCAGCTTGTGGTCGCGAGGCACTTGCGGATCGGGCCGCGCCGGCGTCCGCGGGGGCAGCGGCCCCAACGAGCAGAACTGTCGATACGAATAGCAGTTACCCACCGGTTTCTCCCTGATTTTCCTGTTGTTGCTCGACGGTCACCGCGCTCCATATGGTGGAGGGCGCCTGATTCAAGAAGCGCGCGGTATTCGCAGCAAACGTCTCCCGGCTGACGCCGAGCGCCTGTTCGGCGAATTGGGCAGGCCGGTCCTGTTTGATTGAAAACGGATAGTCCGATCCGATCACGATATGATCCGCGCCAACTGAGTCTGCGAGAAATCGTAAAGCGAGGCGGTCATAGAGAATAGTGTCGTAGTAGAATGTCCTCGCCATCTCGTCGGGATCTCGCGCAAACAAATCCTGCAGCGGAGGCCCGAGGGCGCGTGCGTACTTCAGGCGTGGTAGAATCCATGGCAGCGCCCCGCCGCCGTGACTCAGCAAGATTCGCAATTTAGGAAATCGTTCTGTCACCCCATGTGTTAGAAGCGAAGTTGCGGCGAGCGCCGTTTCAAGCGGAAAAGCTGCAACCGCCGCCAGCTCTGGGCGGCCACCTATCCGTTCCATGCCCGATGGATGCAATGGATGGATCATGATCGCGAGATCGGCTTCCTCGGCGGCCGCATAGAACTCGTGCATTCGGGGGTCGCCCAGCGCCACACCATTGATGTGAGTGCCAATTTCAATGCCGACGAAAAGCCCGAGCCCCTTGACGTCAACCAGGCGGCGCGCTGCAAGCGCGGGATCCTGGACGGGAACCATGCCGATCCCGACGAAGCTGCGCGGATGGGCGGAACACAATTTCGCGATTGAGCAATTGATATGACTAGACAATGCGTCGGCGTCACCGACGGGAAACCAGTGCGACAGTAGTTCGGGCATGGGAGAGACGACCTGGACGTCAACATCATCCAATTGCATATCCTGCAGACGGCGGCCGGCATCCCAGCTTCTGGAATCGATTGCGCGAAATACCTTTCCACCCACGATGACGGCCGCTGTGTTCCGCTCTCGGTGCTCAATGGAGGGCCAAAGGGCATTGCGTCCCGTACCCGACGGCATGATTTCCGGCACAAAGTGGGTATGCACGTCGATCGCCCTGGCCACCGCTTTCTCCCGGTTGTGATGCACTGCGATAATTGCGCAGATCCGACATTATGACTTTACAAGCAGGATGGACTGTTTTTAATATGTACGCAACCGAAGAATTTTTAGGAGGCTTCCCGGATATGGCCAAAGGGGAAGATATCGGGCGCCAGGGAGTTTGAAGCGTCTATGCCGTCCATCGAAAAAATAGTGATCGCTGGCGCCGGCCAGGCGGGAGGACGTGCGGCGGAAGCGCTGCGCTCCGCCGGCTTTCGCGGCTCCATTACGATGATCGGTGAGGAGAAGCATCCGCCCTATGAGCGCCCGCAATTGTCCAAGGAACTGCTCGCAGCGCTGGACGCTCCGGTTGCCTATCTCAAGCCGGCAAGCGACTGGACCGGAGTGCTCGACGTTACAATGATCACCGGAGCCGCCGTCGTCGCATGCGATGCAGAGCGACAGACCGTTGCAACCGGCGAAGGCGAGATCTTCGGCTACGACCGGCTCCTTCTCGCGACCGGCACCCAGCCGAAGCGTATTAAAACGCTCGAGGGAGCGAGTGCGCAAGTTCACTATCTTCGTAACATCGAAGACGCGGTGCATCTGCGCCAGTCGTTCCATCGCCAAGTCAGCGTCGTCATCATTGGTGGCGGTGTCATCGGTCTCGAGGCGGCCTGCGCTGCGGCGAAGCATGGATGCGACGTAACGGTGGTTGAAAATCAGGAGCGGTTACTCGCCCGGGCGTTTCCCGGTCTTGTGAGCGAAGTCGTCGAGGCACGGCACCGCAACCATGGTGTCCGGTTCGAATTTGGCGTTACGGTCGCGGCAGGGACAACGAACGGCGTTCGCTTGACCAATGGAGCCGAACTGAAGGCGGACATCGTCCTTGTTGGAATTGGAGTTGAGCCTAACAACGCGATCGCTCGCGATCTGGGCCTATCCGCCGATGCCGGCATTGAAGTAGACGCATTCGGACGGACGGTGGCACCCAATGTTTTCAGCGCTGGCGATGTGGCGCTGCAATGGAGCAAATGCCACGACCGGGCCCTACGCGTTGAGACCTGGGCCAACGCGCAGAACCAGGCGATCTGTGTTGCCGGAAACATGGCTGGAGGGAATCGCGAATACAGCGATCCTCCCTGGTTCTGGTCGGATCAATACGATCTCAACATTCAGGTCGTAGGCGACATGCTCAACGCCGACCACGTCGTGCGTGGCGACTGCCAGAGCGACCGGTTCTCCGTGGCCGCCATGCGCGGCAGCGAAATTGTGGGCGCTATTTCGATCAACGCTGCAAAAGAGATGGCCATGCTTCGGCGGCTGGTCGCAAGGCAATCAAAGCTCAACCGATCCGATATTGAATCGACGGCGTACGATCTGCGGCAGGCACTTAAAACTAATTGATCAAGGGAGGCACTCTAATGAATGCAATTGGGCCGATGAAGACAGCGCTTCTGATCGATGAATCGAAGAAGATCTTTAAAGTCTCGCGTCAGGCCTTTGTCGATCCTGTCATTCTGGATGCCGAACGGGCCCAGATATTCGATAAATGCTGGCTCTACCTCGGCCACAGTTCTGAGCTCGCCAAGCCCGGCGATTTCGTGACCCGTCAGGTCGGGGGCCGAGGCATCTTGTTCGCCCGCGACGGCAAGGGAAATCTCAACGCGATGCTAAACACCTGCCCGCATCGCGGTACACAGGTTTGCCGCGAGAAGCACGGCAGTGCGAAGTCCTTCCAATGTTTTTATCATGGCTGGGTATTCGGCCTGGACGGAACGCTGCGAAGCCAGCCCGGAGAGGCTTCCTACGCCGAAGATTTCAAGGAGCGCAGCACATCCAGCATGCAGCAGGTTCCGCGGCTCGAGAGCTATCGCGATTTCAATTTCATCTGTTTTGACAAGAACGTCGAAAGCCTCTCGGACTATCTGGGCCCGGTCAGGGAATATCTCGATGTGATCTGCGACCAGGCGGAAACGGCAATGACAATCGTGGGAGGCACGCAGGAATACTCTATGCGTGCGAACTGGAAACTCCTCACTGAAAACAGCATTGACGGTTACCACGCACTGACGACTCACGCGACTTACCTGAATTACCTCAAGGCGACGACGGGCGGTCTTGCTCAAGTCGCATTCGAAGGTTCGGCGCGCGATCTCGGCAAGGGGCATGCCGTTCTCGAATACCAGGCCCCATGGGGCCGTCCGGTCGCGCAGTGGATTCCCTCGTGGGGCGAGGACGGCAAGCGCGAGCTTTCCCGGCTTTATGACGGGCTAGTCAATCGGTTTGGAAAAGAGCGGGCCGACCGTATCGCCACCTTCAATCGGAACCTGTTTATTTTCCCGAATCTGGTAATCAACGACATCATGGCAGTGACGGTGCGGACCTACTATCCGGCGGCGCCCGATTTCATGAATATCAGCGCCTGGGCGTTGGCTCCGAAGGAGGAGACCGAATGGGCCCGGAAATACCGGCTGTTCAATTTCCTCGAGTTTCTCGGCCCTGGAGGATTTGCGACGCCCGATGATGTCGAGGCGCTCGAACAGTGCCAGCGCGGCTTTCGCAATTCCAGTGAGGCGCAATGGAACGATATTTCGAAGGGAATGGGCAAGACAAACCCGTCCTATGATGACGAAGCACAGATGCGCGCGTTCTGGTCGAATTGGAACGAGCATATCTTCCGGGCGTCGGCATGAGCGACGGGGGAACAGTGATGCAAACCATAGCTCGCACCGACGTTGAGGATTTCCTGTTCGCTGAAGCCGAACTGCTCGATGAATGGCGGCTGCCCGAATGGCTTGAGCTTTTCACGGACGACGCGATTTATTACGTACCGGCAACAGATCTGGCCGTCGATGCGTCGCCCGACAATAACCTTTTCTATATTGCCGACGACCGCTTTCGGCTCAGCGAACGGGTCAAGCGATTGATGAAACGAACGGCTCACGCCGAATTTCCGCATTCAAAAACGCGGCATCTCGTCAGCAATGTACGGATCAGGAAGCGCATCGGCGATGATCTGGAAGTCAGTTCGGCATTCATCACCTACCGCACCAAGGATGGCGTGACCGACGTGTATTTCGGCAGCAACAGGTATCGTCTCGTGCCAGGAAATGGCACGTTCCGTATTAAGGAAAAACGCTGCCTGCTGGATAGTGAGGGTCTCCGTGCCCAGGGCCGTGTCAGCATCATTCTGTGAAAGCAAGGCTGGATGGACCAGAAACTGAAAAATAACGTCGCCGTTGTGACGGGCGCCGCAAGAGGCATTGGCCTTGCGATTGCAGAGCGACTTGCGCGCGATGGAGCCAGGCTGGTTGTTGCTGATATGGATGAAGCGGAACTCGATAACGCAACAAAACACCTTGGCAAGGAATTCGGCTCGGAGGTTGTCAGCTATGCCGGCGATCTGTCGTCGGAGGCTGTCGCCAAAGCTACGATCGATCTGGCAGTCGATCGCTTCGGTCGGCTGGATATCCTGGTTAACAACGCCGGAGGAGGCATTATCAAGGCTTTCGCTGAGCATACTCCGGAGACCTTGCGAACTACGATCGACCGTAACCTGTGGACAGTGCTCTGGTGCTCCTGGCATGCGGTCCCGAAAATGCGTGCCAATTTGTATGGCAGGATCATCAACCTCGGCGCCGATTCCGTTCGGAATGGGCTTTGGGATCACGCCGCCTATAATGCCGCGAAGGGCGGTGTCCATGGCCTGACCACCGGAATGGCGCGCGAATTTGCTCGCGAGGGTATCACCGTGAATACAGTCGCGCCCTGCGCAGTGAACACGCCACAAATGGTTGCGATCACAAAGCGCGACCCGGCGCTCGCGGCGAAATTCGTGAGCGTGATTCCGATGGGCCGGCCCGCCGAGATGGAGGAAGTCGCTTCCATGGTCAGCTATCTTGCATCCGCCGAAGCATCGTTCGTGACCGGGCAGGTCATCAGCGTGAACGGCGGAAGCACCATGCTCTAGGTTAAACCCGATGCCAGAAACAGTCGTGCTGTGCGGGGTCGACGAGGTCGCGGAAGGTGAGATCAAGCAGGCCTCACTTCCCGACGGCGCGCATGTCGCGCTGTATCGAGTCGGTGATGCAATTTACGCAACCGCCGACACCTGCACCCATGGCGAGGCGTCGCTATCGGAGGAGGGGATGTTGACCGGGAAGACCGTGGAATGCACCTTTCATTTCGGAACCTTCGACGTGACTACGGGAGAGCCTACCGGCATGCCCTGCGAAATTCCGCTTAAAACCTATCCGGTCAAGGTGATCGACGATCAAGTCTGCATAGAGGTCTGACATGCCGGTTCGTGCAAACAGAATTCCTTCGACGGCAAGCTCCGCGCGGCGTTCGGTCGGGACGGCGGCGCGCCGCCGCACCCAAGCCGAGCGCAGCGAGGAAACTCAAACGCGCATCCTGAAGGCGGCGGCCAATCTCATTCGCAAGCGCGGCTACGCACATTTCAGGACCGCGGAGGTTGCGAAGGAAGCCGGGCTGTCCAGAGGCGCGCAGCTCCATCACTTTCCGACCAAAGATTCCCTTGTTGTCGCAACCCTCGAATATGTGTTCGAGCAAGCGCGGGTACTCAGCCGGCGCCGCGCGACCGCGGTGAACAGGCCTCGCGACCTGATCGAGGCGGTCATCGAGGATGCGAGAGAGTTTTTCTTTAGCGAGCACTTTATGGTTGCCATCGATATCGTTCTTTCGACCTCAACCAATCAATCGGTGCGCAAGCAGATTCTCGATATTTCGCGAAGAGCACGACGTCCGGTAGAGGCCGCTTGGTCGGAAGCTCTGGCTGAGAACGGTGTCCCTGGCCAACTTGCATCCGACATCGTCGCCTTGACCCTCAGTCTTGTTCGCGGAATGGCGCTGCGAACGTTGTGGGACAACGATCCGAAGTGGTTCGACGAGCTGTTCTCGCTCTGGCGTCAAATGATCAAGGTTTTCCTTAGGGATCGGCAGCCACGATCGAGAGTGCGCTGAGCGGGAGCCTGCACGCATGAAACAAGACAGCCATCCGCTCGTTGTGTCAGTCTGCTATGTTAGACTCTTGGCAAGCGAGTTGCATGCGAGCGCGAGATTTGCGGCTGATATCTTCGGCTTGCAGCGCGTAGCGGAGAAAAATGGCGAAATTGCTTTCCGTTCGGATAACCGTTTCCGCACCCTGAGCTTCAGTAACGGTCTGAGCCAGGGCTCAAGCATCGGGATCGAAGTCTGGGACGAGCAGGCCCTCGATCAAGTCGAGAAGCGGCTGAGCAGAAACGGCTTTGTTGTGAGCCGCGCAACGGCCCACGATTGCCAGCTTCGCTACGTTCAGGCAGGCCTGCTTGCCAGGGATGGCTCCGGGAACAGCATCGA
>VAZH01000242.1 GCA_005884465.1 Alphaproteobacteria bacterium
CGCGGTTCAGCAGCCGCGGCAGATGCTCCTGATCTTGCGGTCGAGCGCGGCGTTTTCCTTGTTCAGCGGATCATCCGGATTGCCCAGGTTTTTCTCCGATGGCACCTGATCGGCGCGCGGCTGACGGTGGCCGACCGGGGCCTCCGGCGGTGATGGCTTGTCCGGATTTGCCGTCGGCAATCTTGTGGTGCCTCCGGTCTGCGCGATTGCTGCTGGAGCGGCAATCAGGACCAGAAGCGTCATGGTTGTGATCAACTTTATCGTGAGCAACTTTCGCATCTTGCTTCTCCTATTCGCAGAGAAATGCATCTATCGCGCCCGGTCGGGAATCTCGATCGTTGAACAATTGCGGCGTCCCTGGGCGGCGCAATCCTGCACCTTTCGTAACTCCGCCATGGTGGCAAGCAACCAGATTCCCGCTACCACCAGCACGATAAAGAACCCAAGCATCACCGCATTCTCGATGTTGCGATTGCCCCGGTTTTCCGGCGGCTCCGGTTCTGCTTTCCCTCCGTCCGTCATCTGTCGATCATGGTTTCGGAGGATAGAGATGAACGTCGCCGCAATAGTCGATGATACGATAGCGCGTTTCCCCGGGCTGTTCACGTTCCCGGGAAAAAGAATTTGCATCCGACAGATAATTCGGACCGACCGGCGCCTTGCCGTGGCCGCCAGGAATGTCGACGACGTAATCCGGCTGGCACAGTCCGGAGACGCGTCCCCGTAAGGCACGCATCAATTGCTGGCCGTGCTTGAGCGTGGTGCGCAGATGTGCCGTGCCGGGCGCGAGGTCGCCGTGGTGCAGGTAATAGGGCTTTATCCGGCATTCAACAAAGGCGCGCATCAGCGCCTCCAGCGCCCCGGCATTGTCATTGACTCCGCGTAAAAGCACCGACTGGCTCACCATGGGAATGCCGGCATCGATGATATCGGCGCATGCGGCGCGGGCCTTGTCGGTCAATTCTCTCACATGGTTGGCGTGCAGCGCAATCCACGTGGTCGCGCCCTTGACCCTCAGCGCCGCGACCATTTCGCGGGTGATGCGCGCAGGGTCCGCAACCGGCACCCGGGTATGAATCCGGATGATCCGGACGTGATCGATGGCAGCGAGGTCCGCCATGATGTCGGCGAGCCTCCGTGGCGACAGCATCAAGGGATCGCCGCCGGTCAGGATGACCTCCCACACTTGCGGATGCGCGCGGATATAATCGAGCGCGCCGTTATGGGCGGCAGGCGAGAGCGCGGTCGCCTTGCCCGGCCCGACCATTTCGCGGCGAAAACAGAAACGGCAATATACCGCGCAGATGTGAACCAGCTTGAATAGCACCCGATCGGGATAGCGATGCACGATGCCGGCGACGGGCGAATGGGTGTGATCGCCGATCGGATCGGCATCCTCGTTTCGCTGAGTGACCAATTCCTCGGCGCTCGGAATGAACTGGCGTGCGATCGGATCGTCGGGATCCCTGGGGTCGATCAGCGCGGCGATGTCCGGCGTCACCGCTACCGCATAGCGTGCCGCGACCTTTTCCAGATCCGGGAGATCAACCGCAGGCACAAGGCCGCGAGCGACCAGCTCGGCGGGCTCGCGCAAAGTCCTGGCTGACTTGATCTTGCTCATCCGTCCCCTGCCGGCGGCGTCCATACCACCTGATCGATCCTGATAGCACCGCTCGCCAGCATCACCAGCCGGTCAAAGCCGAGCGCGACGCCGCTTGCTTCCGGCATGTGCGCGACCGCGTCGAGAAAATCCTCGTCGAGCGGGTAGCGCTCCCCGTAGCGCCGCTGCTTTTCGTCCATGGCCAACGTGAAACGATGGCGCTGTTCCCCCGCGTCGGTCAACTCGCCAAACCCGTTCGCAAGCTCGACGCCGCAGGCATAAATCTCAAAACGCTCGGCGACGCGCGGGTCGGACGGTTTGGCGCGCGCCAGCGCTGCTTCCGGCACCGGATATTCAAGCAATATCGTCAAACGCCCCTGCCCCAGGTTCGGTTCGATGTGCTCGACCAGCACTTTGCTGAAAATGTCCGACCAGGTGTCGTCATCCGTGATCCGCACGCGCCCTCCTGCCGCTGCCGCGAGCCTTGCGCGATCGCCATTGCCGCCCGCGATGGTAGCGAGCAGATCGATCCCGGCATAGCGCTCGAACGCATCCGCCACCGTCAACCGGCCCGGCTCGGCAAATGGATCGGCAACTCTCCCGCGAAACGAGAATTGCCGGATGCCGGTCGCCTGCGCCGCTCGCGCGATGACGGCGATGCCGTCGGCCATCACGGCATCATAAGTCCTGTCGGCGCGGTACCATTCCAACATGGTGAATTCGGGAAGATGCAGGTCGCCGCGCTCGCGGTCGCGAAACACCCGCGCAAACTCGAAGATCTTCTGCTCCCCGGCGGCCAGCAATTTCTTGCAGGCGAATTCCGGCGAGGTTCGCAGATACCGTGTCGCGCGCGCCCCTTCGGCACGATGAAGCTCCGTGCGCGGCGCATGCAAATGGGTCTCATTCCCAGGTGAAACCTGCAAAATGCCGGTTTCAACCTCGGCAAAACCCAGCTCGTCGAACCATGTCCTGATGGCCCTGGTGATCTCGTTCCTCGCCATCAGGAACGGCTTTCGATCGGCGTGCCCCGACGCCGACCACCATGGCGACGGCTGGTCCATCCCGGCCATCAGCAACCGGCCTGAGTGCGCAACCGAGCGGCGTCTAGCGAGCCCATCAATACGTTCAGGAGATCGACGGATATTATTGACATTATTCGACTTTCTCGGTGTGACGACGCGGCCAGCCCCGAAGTGCCGCGGGCTCCCGGGCTTCCGGTCCGTCTTTTCATGTCGAAAGACACACGCCTTGTCCATTCGCCCGATCCGCACCGCTGACCGATGACGCGCTGAACCTTGCGGCCAGTCGCGCATCCAATGACCAGCGATATGGAACGGGATACGAGCATGCTTGATTTAGCCCGGACAGCCAGTGGCTGGTGCGAATGCAAAAATTAGGAGCGGGCTATCAGACGCTCTTTTTGTATCGGCGGAGCGGGCATGAATTTTCATCCGCAACGTCCAAGCCGCTCGGCGATCTCGCTTGGGATTATTTCTTCGGCCTGCCGGTGTCAAAAAAGTTGCACCGCGACCCGAAGGAACGGGATTCGCTCAATCATGTTCAGGCTGTTCTGATCCAAGGGCTTGAGAACGACTACGCATGGATGACACAGCATTGGCCCGACAGCCGCTATCTGGTGATCAGCCTCTCCTTCGACGCCCAGGGGGAAGACAAGCCCGCCCCGTGGATCGAGGCCTGGCGTTGCGTCTATGACCTGAAAACGGGGGAGTTTTCGGTCCCGCCCGCGTTTGCCGAACACAACGCCAAGGCCTTCAAGACCCCGCGCCCCGGCCGGAAATAACCACGACGCAGGCCCGCGATCGGGACCTCGGCAACCTGCCGGAACAGGCCGCAAAAGGCTGGCATCTGGAGGGCAAATCAGTATGTTGCGGCACGAAAACCGCCTCAATGGCCTCGGGACGCTCGTGTCCGGATCCGTCGCGGGCCAGAATATCAGGAAAAACAGCTTTGAAAGTCATCGCCAGTTCTATTCGCAAGGGCAACGTCATCGAGCAAGACGGCAAGCTTTACGTGGTTCTCACCGCCGAGAACATCCACCCCGGCAAGGGAACACCGGTCAGCCAGATCGAAATGCGTCGAATCAGCGACGGCGTGAAAATTTCCGAGCGCTACAAGACCACCGACCAGGTTGAGAAGGCGACCATCGAGGATCACAATTTCAATTATCTCTATGCAGATGCCGATGGCTTCCACTTCATGAATACCGACACCTATGATCA
>VAZH01000243.1 GCA_005884465.1 Alphaproteobacteria bacterium
GGTGCCGCCGCATATTGGAACGGGGACGCGGATCGTTGTCATGACCGAAGACGGATCTTACGTGGAGCGCGCCAAGGATTAGGCTGCTGGGCAAGGTTTGGCGCCGGGGGGCGACGCATTGGGTGGGAAAGCTGGCCGGATCGTCACGCATCTACTGGCGTCGTCGTTGCTGCTAGTTGCCGGCACATCGATCCTCAGCGCAGACGAATTCAGGACACCTGCGATTTCGGTCGCCCGCGTCGAATGGCGCGCGGCTCTCGATCAGCTCCGGTCCGAGATCAGCACGCAGCCGACTGTG
Source organism: Alphaproteobacteria bacterium (assembly GCA_005884465.1). Taxonomy (GTDB): domain Bacteria; phylum Pseudomonadota; class Alphaproteobacteria; order Rhizobiales; family Xanthobacteraceae; genus Bradyrhizobium. Next base: position 299 of record VAZH01000243.1, read on the forward strand.
GCGTCCGCCTTCACGTTTTTGGGCCGACGCCGGCTCGCTGCGTCAGATCCGCGTTCG
>VAZH01000244.1 GCA_005884465.1 Alphaproteobacteria bacterium
CATCGCCGGCAGCCTGGCGCAGTGCCGGATCAACTCGAACTATCTGGCGCTGCAGATCAAGGCGATCGAGGAAGGCCTGCTGCCGCGCGGGGCGAGCGCTGCACAGCCTGACGCGGCCGTCGCGTGAATTGCACTCACCTCATTCCGGGGCGCGAGTGAAACGAGCGAACCCGAAAACTCGAGATTTCCCGATGTGCAATTGCACATCTGAGGTCTGGTCCTTCGGACCATTCCGGAATGACGATCTAAATAATTGAGGGGAGAAAACGCATGCCGGTCATTCTCGGCTCGGGCGAATATCGCTACCGGGTGGTGGAGAGCTGGGCGAAGCTGCCGGAGGGCTGGAATCTCACCGACGTGGCCTCGGTCGCGGTCGACAGCAAGGATCGCATCTACGTCTTCAATCGCGGCGCCCACCCGATGGTGGTGCTCGACCGCGAGGGCAATTTCATCACAAGCTGGGGCGAAGGCCTGTTCAATCGCGCCCATGGGCTGCACATCGACACCGAGGATAATCTTTATTGCACCGATGACGGCGACCATACGGTTCGCAAGTGCTCGACCGACGGCAAAGTGCTGCTGACGATTGGCATCCCGAACAAGCCGGCGCCCTTCATGAGCGGTGAGCCATTCCACCGCTGCACCCACACCGCGCTATCGCCCAAGGGCGAAATCTACGTGTCGGATGGGTACGGCAATGCCTGCGTCCACAAATACACCCCCGATGGCAAACTGATCAAAACCTGGGGCGAACCGGGCACCGATCCCGGCCAGTTCAACATCGTCCACAACATCGCAACCGATCCCGACGGCTTTGTCTATGTGGCCGACCGCGAGAACCACCGCGTCCAGGTGTTCGACGGCAATGGCAAATACGAGACGCAGTGGAATAATTTGCACCGGCCCTGCGCGCTGTATTGCTGCGGCGGCAAGCAGGCGAATTTTGTCATTGGCGAACTCGGTCCGGGCATGCCGGTCAATCGCAAGGTGCCGAATTTGGGCCCGCGCCTGACCATCGTCGACGCGAAGGGAAAGCGCATCGCGCGGCTCGGCGGGGAAAATGGTCCGGGACTCGAGGCCGGCGAATTCTTGGCCCCGCACGGCATCGCCCTGGATTCAAGCGGCGACATCTATGTCGGTGAAGTCGGCGTCACCGACTGGAAGACGAGTTTCCCGGATACCCCGATGCCGGCAACGGTTCGCTGCCTGCAGAAGTTGGAGAAGATCTAGCCCGTCATCCCTGCGTCATTGCGAGGAGCGAAGCGACGAAGCAATCCAGTCTACCTTGTCTGGATGGATTGCTTCAATGGCGCTCGCAAGGATGGATGAAGCGCTCGCAATGATGGATGAAGTAAGAAGGGCTCCAAGAATAACACGTAGCTCCGCTCATTCCGCCTTGATATTCGCCGCCTTGATGATCGGCCACCAGCGTTCGGCCTCGGCTTTCTGGAACGCACGCAGCGCTTCCGGCGATTGCTGCGCGAGCGGCGTGATCTCAATGCCAAGCTCCTCGAAGCGCTGTTTCACCGAGGGATCGGCGAGGGCCTGCACCGTCGTCGCATTCAGCCTGGCAATGATCTCCTTCGGCGTATCCTTGGGTACCCAAAGTCCGTACCAGAGCGAAGCAAAGAAGTCGGGCAGACCCGCCTCGTCCGCGGTTGGAATATCCGGTGACGAAGGCAGCCGCGTTTTGCCAGTGATGGCATAAGGTTTGACGCTTCCGGCACCGACCAGCGACTTGAAGTTCGAAGATGGCTCGATCATGAAGTCGATCTGCTCCGCCAGCAGATCCTGCATCGCCGGCGCATTGCCGCGATACGGCACGAACTGAAACCTGGTTCCGGTCGCCTTCTGGAAGGAAATGCCCGTGAGATGGCCGGTTGCGCCGACCCCGGCGATGCCGACCGACGTCTTGTCGGGATTGGCCTTGAGATAGGCGATCAACCCTTTGAGGTCGTCGGCCGGCAAGCTCTTCTTGCCGACGATCAAAAGCGGCTCGCTGCCGATCAGAATGATCGGCTCCAGATCCTTCAACAGATCGAATTGAAGCGCGTAGAGGCCACCGGTCAGCATATGCGTGGTGGATGTCCCAATGCTCAGCGTGTAACCATCGGCGGGTGAACGAACGGCGCGGCCGACGCCGATGCTGCCGGCTGCTCCCGCAATGTTCTCGATGATCACGGGCTGCCCCAAAATTCCCCGCATCTTCTCGGCCAGGAATCGCGCCAGCGTGTCGGTTGCGCCCCCGGCGGGGAACGGCACGATCATGGTGATCGCACGCGCTGGATAGTTTTGGGCCGCACCCATGCCGCTCCACCCCAGACCAAGCAGGATCGCGACCATTACCGTTAGCAACCGGCGCATGGGCTCCTTCGAAATTAAGCTCATGTAGCGGTTACACTGAGTCGGATTTCGTTGGGTGGGCAAGGGCGCGAGCGCGCCATGCCCACCGCATGCGCGGCGCGCAGCGGGTCGATGCCGAGCTGGCTTGAAAGACGATCCCTGATCGATGTTGAACAGGACCGCATGCAGCCCTGCAACCGCAACGCTCATCGCAAGCACAACCCACCCGCCGATGGTTCCGACCAGCGCCGCAAGGACCACCAGACTCGTTGCATGCGCGCGCACGAAGGCCCGTAGCCGGCGCGGCGCCTCGAGATAGCGTGACGTGGTGAGCATCTTGCTGCGTCCGAATGCGGCCAAAACGTGCCGTCCGCCTCGTTTAACGCTCCTTGCGCTGATCGTGCAATCCGGACGCGACCCCGCGCGGCGGCGGATAAAAGCTGCCAATGCTCTTCACAATCCCGTCACGCTGCCTGTAGTATGTCAACGCAAGCTGCTTCGCAGCTAATATGGGGGCCAGGAGCGTTACTTGAACGCACATGTCTCGCAAGGCGGTTGGCCGGTTCTGGTGCTGAATGCGGACTTCCGGCCGCTGAGTTATTATCCGCTGTCTCTCTGGTCGTGGCAGGACGCGATCAAGGCGGTATTTCTCGATCGCGTCAACATCGTCGAGCACTATGACCGCGCGGTGCGCAGCCCCTCGTTCGAGATCCAGCTGCCGAGCGTGGTGTCGCTGAAATCCTTCGTCAAGCCGACCACGCATCCCGCCTTCACCCGGTTCAACGTATTCCTGCGCGATCGCTTCGTTTGCCAGTATTGCTCCTCCAACGACGATCTCACCTTCGATCACATCGTCCCGCGCAGCAAAGGCGGCCAAACCACCTGGGAAAATGTGGTCGCCGCGTGTTCGCCGTGCAATCTGCGCAAGGGAAACCTGACGCCGCACCAGGCGCGGATGTTTCCAAGGCAACTCCCGTTTGCGCCGACGGTGCATCAGCTGCATCGCAACGGCCGGCTGTTCCCGCCGAACTATCTGCACGACAGCTGGCTCGACTATTTATACTGGGATACCGAGCTCGATCCGTAAGGGCTGGCGCGCCCCGGTCGTCGTAAGGCTCGCTCCGGCGCGTTTTCCGATTCAATTTTCAAAGAGCCGAGAGGGTATGCGTCCGCATTCTCACGGCGGGATGCGCCCGAGGTTTTGCGAATGTTTGCCCCTCCTGAAAACAGAGGGCGCAGGGAATGCCGGGTGCCCAATGCACCCGCGGCCTCGCGTGCAAAATGTGAAGTAAGCACACGAGCGTAGTCACCACAGGTTCACCGGAATCAGTCCGGCATTCCCCGCGCAATGGTTTTACGGCTTACTTCGCGCTCTCCCCGGTGACCAGGCTTGTTTGACACCGTCGCCTGCGCTTCTTATCGCAGACTTGACGCCAGCATCGGGGCGTCAGAACGACACGACTTGGCCGTCCGCGTCAGCATCATTCGTCCGGCTCGCTATTGCTCGCCTGACGCTGCCGCGTCCACCGCATCCCGCTCCGCGTTCGTGACGTGCGCACGCCCCTCTGTGGGACGGGACGGTGAGGGATATAGAAGTGATTTGGGTCCGTTCGCAAGCGAAATTTCGGAATTTCAGAAATTAGTTGCGAGGCCTTCCCGTCGTCTTCGCATGCGACCAGGGCGTGTACTCATAAATCCAGAAC
>VAZH01000245.1 GCA_005884465.1 Alphaproteobacteria bacterium
TGGCGCTTGGCGGCGTAGTAGTACCCCCCGGCGTAATAGGCCATGGCGCGCTTGTGGTCGCCGTTTGCAGCGCGGTAGGCGCCGGCGAGATATTTCAACGCGTAGGTAAGGTTGGTGTTGGGATCGCGCAGCCCCGCCGCATCGCCGGTGTAGCCAAGGCCGCGCGCGGTCGCGAGCTTGATCTGCATCAGGCCGATGGTGCCGCCGCGCCCGACCAGCGCCGGATGATAACGGCTCTCCCGCACGATCACGCGATGCAACAGGACTTCCGGCACGCCGTTGGCCTGC
>VAZH01000246.1 GCA_005884465.1 Alphaproteobacteria bacterium
GCGGGACTTTTGTCCATGCGTCGATGCATCGTTTCGAATCGCACAGCCGCGGCTCGCCGGTCGCGGCCGCGAAGAAAATCCGACGACATCGCCACCATTCACCTCCGCAAGCCGGACGCGCTGCACACAATTGAGCCGGCGGTTGACGCGAAGGCAAAGTAGGCTTTAAATAAATTTGTGCGGATCGACGTCATTGCACAATGACGGTTCTGCCGTTCAAAAGACAAATTGCTGGCGAAGAGTTATAAACAGACGGAGAGGGGCACACCTATCCGGCAGCAATCCTGTCCAATTCGATCCAACATTAAAAAGAAGCAAAGGGAGACGCGCCATGGCCAGAATAGATCTCGGCTATTTGCCCAAACAAAATCCCTGCGCCCAATGCGGCAAGCCGATCGCCGCCCCTGAGTGGATTGAAAACGGTCCGCGCCGCATATCCTATCTCTGGCACTGCCGGGCATGCGATTACCGCTTCGAGGCGGTGGCCTTTTACGACAATTCCCAGTCCGATCTCGAAGCCTTGGCCGCCTGAGGGAACTCCTTCAGAGATACAGCGTTGGTCAACTTCATCAACCCGTAAGGGAGGGTGATGATGACTGATGTCATCGCGAAACCGCACCCGCTGATCGCGAGCGACCGTATCGAGGGTATCGAGGGTACCGCGGTGCGAAGGCCGAACGGCGAGCGAATCGGCCACATCGAACGGCTGATGATCGACAAAATCACCGGAAAAGTATCCTACGCGGTGCTCAGCTTCGGTGGGTTCCTTGGCATGGGAACCAACCTGCTGCCGCTGCCGTGGGCACGTCTTAGCTACAACACCAAATTCGAGGCCTATGAGCTCGACATCGACGATGACGAGCTGAGGCGGGCGCCGTCATTCCGCGCCGACAAGGATTTCGATTGGGGCGATCGCACGCAAGAAGCGGAGTTGCACCGTTATTATGGAATACCGCCCTATTGGGGCGGTTTCTGATCGCATTCTGAAGAAACTGCGCGACGCGAAAAGTCGCAAGCGGTTGGCTGTGTGCGTATGACGGCGGCAACGTGCCAGAACGCGTGCCGATCATCACCCCTCTCCACCGTTGAAAATATGTCCGGTAAATGGAACAGCCGAGGGAGTCGCGGGTTTTCTCCCGACAATTCCATATAGGGAGAAACCCACATGTTTGCAAAATTTATGACGGCTGGTCTGGTCGGGTCAGCTTTGCTTGCGACGGTTGCGCTCGCGCAATCGCCGACGGCACCCAGCGCCAACCCGGCGCCGGCGGCGGCATCGGACTCGTCGTTCCAGGGTAACTGGCGCGCGTCGAAGCTCGTCGGCCTCAGCGTCTACAATGACAACAATGAGAGCATCGGCGCGATCAACGATCTCCTGACCGAAAAGGACGGGAAAATTAAGGCGGTTGTGATCGGCGTTGGCGGCTTCCTGGGCATCGGCGAACACCTGGTCGCCATCCCATACGAGAAGGTCAAATTCGTCAACGAGCCGATCGTTTACTCCGGCGCGGCGGGCGGCCCGAGCCCCGCCGGCAACCGGCCGGCGTCACCGACGACCACGGGCGCCGCAGGTACCAACACTGGACCGTCCACGATGCCGGCCTCGAAGCCGAATCCGTGGTATCCGGACCACGCCGTGTTCAACGCGACCAAGGACGAGTTGAAGGCGATGCCTGAGTTCAAATATTCGACCTGAGGCCAGACACGCTCTAACGCGTTGAGACTTGATCCAAAAATGGCCGGACGGCGGCACTGCCGTCCGGCCATTTTGATTCCAGCCCGGCTTGTGGTTCTCCGGGCGTCCGCCGGTCTGGCCAGAGTGATGCTGCGCCGCATCCTTTCAGCCCTGATTTCCCGATGTTAGGGTTCCGGGCGGCAGGAGCAACCTGTGTCCTGCCTGACATCGAACGGAGGACGACATGGCTGACAGCGTCTACAAGGTGATTGAGCTGATTGGTACCAGCAAGGATTCCTGGGAAAAGGCGGCCGCGGTGGCCGTCGGCAGGGCAAGCAAATCTCTCCGGGATCTTCGCGTCGCCGAAGTCGTGCAGCTCGATTTGCAGTTGGACGCCAAGGGCAAGATTGAAGCCTATCGGGCCAAGCTCAACGTCTCGTTCAAATTCGAAGGTTCGTGAAGCGATCGAGGGCGCGTAACCCGCACGCTTTTCCTCTCCCCGCAAAGAGCGGGGAGAGGAAGAACAGGATCACAACTCCGGCAGCGACGAAACGTAGACATTGATCGCGCCCGCCGCTTCCGCGATCACGCGCAGCGTTTTGGAATCGAAAGCGATATCGGCCAGATGCAGGCTGGTGATTTCCGCCGCGACCCGCACGCCGTCCTCATTCTTCTGAAAATCCGCGATCGCGGCCGCGATCTTTTTCTGCGCGTTCGAGGCAAACGGCTTGAGATCGATGGTGGCGTTGTCGGCAAGAACCTTCTGCAGGTGTGGCATGGCTGCGCGCGCCGCCGTCCCAAGCAGTCCGAACGCGGCTTCCGACTCGACGGCAAGCTCGATGTTGGTCACGCGCAGCGTTTGCTGCGCCTCGTCGATCACCGGCTTGCCCCAGATATGCACGTTGGCTTCGCCGCCTAATCCGAACAAGCTCTTTTTCTCCTTGGCGTTTACCAGCAGCGAGATCAAGAGCCGGTCGCCCGATGCCGCAATGCTCGCGCGCTTCACCGTGACATCGACCGAGCCCGAACCATCTTCGGGAAAAGTCCGGCCGGCAAATTGAGCTGCCACGATCTTGTTGATGTCGGTGAACGGCAGGTCGATCGGCACGCCGATGCGGACCCCGCCCGGGGTGGGCGGGATGATGGTGATCTTGGCAGGAAACGGGCAGTCGGGCCTGGTCTGCACCGAGGTGATGCGGGTCTCCGCCTCGACGCCGAGCGTCAGCGTTATGGCGGAAGCATCGACGCGCGGCTGCGCCGCGATCGCGCGGGTCGGCCGCAGCTCTAGCCAAAGCGCTGGTAGCGACGAAGCTGCCCCAGTGCCTTGCAGCGGAATCGAACGGCAGGCCTTGGCCCATTGCGCCCGCGCGTTGCGTTCAAGCGAGGGATCGTTGCGGATCCGCTCCTGCACCGCGCCGATCTGATCGGCAACGGTCTTGTCGATCAGCGGCTTGACCTGCGCCGGGACATTGACCCGGGCGCCTGCCAGCGAAAGGCTGGTGTCGCCCAAATCGACCTGGGCGGCCAAATTCGGTTCGATGTGCCAGGACACCGCGAGCTTAGGGCGCGCGGTGATCGTGACGTTGCCCTTGATCTCCGCGTTGGCATTCAGCGCTTTGATGTTCACGCCGCCGATTTGCTTGGCGACATTGTTGCCGAGCAATCCGCCGAGCGCGTCCCCGATCGCGCCGGTTGCCTTTGACGTCAGCGAGCCCGTCACGTTCAGCGTACCCGTCAGCGGGGTTGCCAGCGACAGCACATCCTGGGCGCCGGTCGCGGTGATCGGCCCGCGCGAGGCGGTCCAGCCGATATCCGCGTTCTGCAGAATCTGCGATATCGGGTTGTCGGCCTTGCCGGCGAAGTGGCGCGGCGCGCCACGATCGGCGGCTTCGCGAATGGCGCTGAGCGCAATCGCAACCGGCGCAATGATGCTGGAGCTGCGCGACGCGGGCGGCAGCGGCGGCAATTCGACAAGCACCGGTGCTACGACTATGCCGCGTGGCCACAGCCAGTCCATGGTCTTTAGGCTGACGAAGAATGAGATCGTCACTATCGCGATCCCGAGCGGGATCGTTTTGAGATTTAGCGTCAGACGCATCGTCCCTCGGACCGATTCAACGTGGGAGTCTACAGGGCGGGTACTGGCGGCGCCAGACCACTCCTACCTCATCCTGAGGAGCCCGCCGCAGGCGGGCGTCTCGAAGGATGGGGTGACTTGCGCTTCGCCAATTGTTGCAGCGATTCGAAGTCACCGCGGATGAACGCCTCCTTCTTGGCGCGACTCCATTTCTTCAGCTTGCGCTCGTTTTCAATCGCATCCGTAATTCGATCGGACCATTGCGAGAAGATCAGTTCCACAGGTCTGCGAGATGCAGTGTAGCCCTGGAAAGCTCCGGCATTGTGCTGGGCTATTCGGCTCTCGAGCGACCCACGGGCGGTCCCGACATAGTAGCTCCCGTCAGAACATCTGAGGATGTAGAGCCACGCTCCGTCAGTCATTGCAGAACCCGCCCATCCTTCGAGACGCGGCGAAGACGCCGCTCCTCAGGATGAGGCTAACCGATATCGTGTCAATTCAATGAATAAGTTGGCGGGTCTACGGCAAACAAAAATGGCGCCGGAGCGGCGCCACTTTGTTTTCTGGGTTGGTCTTCGGCGATCCCGTTACCCGCGCTTGCCGTCCGCATTGTCGGCGCGGCGGTCCATCGGCAGGACGATCACCTTGGTGCCGACGTTGACGCGCGAATAGAGATCCGCGACGTCCCCATTGGTGAGACGGATGCAACCGGACGAAACGCGGGTGCCGATGGTCTCCGGCGCGTTGGTGCCGTGAATGCGATATACCGTGCCGCCGAGATACATCGCGCGTGCGCCGAGCGGATTGCCGGGGCCGCCGGCCATGTGGCGCGGCAGATAAGGCTGGCGCGCGATCATTTCCGGGGGCGGGGTCCAATCCGGCCACTCGGCCTTCTTGGTGACCGATTGCACGCCCGACCAGGTGAAGCCGTCGCGGCCGACGCCGATGCCGTAGCGGATCGCCCGGCCGCCGCCGAGCACATAATAGAGATAGGTGTTGGGGGTATCGATAATGACCGTGCCGGGCGCTTCGCGGGTGGCGTAGCCGACGATCTGGCGCTTCAGCCGCGCCGGCATCTCGACCACGGTACCTTCGTCTTCGGACGGTGATTGCACCGGCGGCGGTGCCCATTGGGCCGGCGGCGCCATGAAGAAGGGAAACAGCTGCAGGGGCGTAGCCGCGGCGGAGCCGGAAAATGCGATGGTGCCGATCGCCACTGCGCCGA
>VAZH01000247.1 GCA_005884465.1 Alphaproteobacteria bacterium
CGACGATGTCAAGAACGGCAGATGGGTCGGTCGACGGCGCGAAACGCTGAGGCATGTCGGTTTCGTTGCAGAGCTACTGATCTGGATCGGCCCATCCACTTCTTAAGGGGCCCGGAGGACTGCAGACGTCTTGATCCCCCGGAAAAGCTGAGCGTGTTATTTCTCGAAATTTGTGAGCTGCGCTCCGTCATCGGCAACGAACACGGCGAGCAGGCTTGCTGGTTCGGTCGCGCTGGCGTTCTCGCTGACGAGATGTGAGCTACCGGGCGGCTCGAAGAAGCTCTCGCCAGCCTTGTAGACTTTGGCCGGGCCGGTGGCAGAGTTTTCCGAGCGGATCTCGCCCGACAACACATAGGCGAACACGCTTCCAGCGTGATGGTGGCTGGTCGATTTTCCGCCGGGCGCGTAATTGACGACGACGGCGGTCAGGCTTTTGCCAGGCACGTTCGGAAGTTTCTCGGCCCAAACGGGCTTCACCTGATCGCCTTCCGCACGTGCCTGAGGGCAAAAGGAAACGGCTGACGCCAGCATGGCGATGGCCGCAAGTCCGGATAATCTTCTGGTCATGGTCTCTCTCCTGCTTGCTCAGGCCACAGCGGCCTTGGCCTTCACCGGATGAACGGCACGGAAGCTGATAGCGAGCCTGTTCCACGCATTGATGGTTGCGATCAGCATGGTCAAATTGACCGTCTCGGCTTCCGAGAACTGGGCGCGGACGTCCTCATAGAGGTCGTCGGGCGCGTGAGTCTCAGAGATCAGCGTCACCGCCTCGGTCCATGCCAGGGCCGCGCGCTCGCGATCTGTATAGAGCGGCGACTCCCGCCATGCATTCAACAGGTACAGGCGTTGCTCGGTCTCGCCGTGCTTGCGGGCATCCTGGGTGTGCATGTTGATGCAGAAGGCGCAGCCATTGATCTGCGAGGCGCGGGTCTTGACCAGTTCGATCAGGGATTGTTCGAGGCCTGAAGCCTGCACCTGGGCTTCCAGCGCGGTGAGCGCTTTGATGGTGTCGGGCGCAGCCTGGTAGAAGTTCATGCGGGGTTTCATGGTCGTTCTCCTCTTTCGGGGTTGACGTGGATAATCCTAGTGGGCGCCGCCGCCTTCAAGGTGGTCAGGCTTGCGAAGCAGCAGGGCTGCCATGAGTGCGACGATCAGCGCGGCGCCGAGCAGATAGAAGGTATCGCTGAAGGCCAGGATGAAGGCCTGCTTCTGTACGATGTGGCCGATCGCGATCACCGCGCGGTGCGACGCTTCGGCGCGATCGACGACGCCGTGATTGATGAAATACTGGGTCAGTTGGTCGATCCGCGTCCGCGTCGCCTGCTCCAGCATGGAGACGGACTGCATCAGCATGTTGGAGTGATACTGCTCGCGCTTGGTCAACAGCGTCTGCAGCAAGGCGATGCCGACGGCGCCGCCGAGGTTGCGCATCATGTTGAACAGGCCTGAGGCTGAGCCGGCATTCTCCGCCTCGATGCCTGCGGTTGCGACCGCCGACAGCGGCGCCATCACCAGTGCCTGGCCGAGCGCGCGAACGATGTTGGGCCAGAACAGCTGATCGGTGGCGTAGTCGTTGGTCATATAGATGTTCATGAAGTTGGAGGCGGCGAACAGCGCAAAGCCAATACCGATGATGAGCCGCGGGTCGAACCGCCTCATCAGCCGCGGCACCAGCGGGATCAGCAGCAATTGCGGCAGACCGGTCCAGGCCAGCACCATGCCGATCTGCTCGGCGTTGTAACCCTGGATGCGTGACAGATAGACCGGCAGGATGAACACCGAGCCGTACAGCGCGACGCCGAGCAGGAAATTGGCGAGAATGCCGAAGCCGAAATTGCCGCGGAACAGCAGGCGCAGATTCAACAGCGGCTTCTTCGCGGTCAGCTCGATCCACAGGAACGCGGTCAGCGCAACGGCAGCGATCACCGAGAACTTGACGATGAAAGGCGAGCCGAACCAGTCGTCCTTGTTGCCTTCTTCGAGCACGGTCTGCAGTGCGCTCAGACCGATCGCCATCGTGATGATACCAGCCCAGTCGCCTTCCCGCAGCAGCGACAGCTTCATGGGCTTGGCTTCCAGCGAGAACCACAGCATGCCGATCATCACGGCGCCCGGCACGAGATTGACATAGAAGATGAACTGCCAGCCAAAGTTTTCCGTGAGATAGCCGCCGATGGTCGGGCCGATCGCCGGCGCAAACGTCGCCGACAACGCGAACAGCGCCAGACCGACCGGCTGCTTTGCCTTCGGCAGCAGCGTGATGATCAGCGTGAAGGCCATCGGGATCAGCACGCCGCCGGTAAAGCCCTGTACCGCGCGGAGCACGATCATCTGCGGCAAGTCCTGGGCAAAGGCGCAGGCGATCGACAGCAGCAGGAACAGCACGGCGTTGGTCAGGAGATAGATGCGGACCGAGAACACCTGCGCGAGCCAGCCGCTCAAGGGGATCACCACGATCTCGGCGATAAGATAGGAGGTCGAAATCCAGCCGCCATCGTCGATGCCGGCGCCGATCGCGCCCTGAATGTCCGCCAGCGACGCGTTGACGATCTGGATGTTGAGCACCGCCATGAAGGCGCCGAGCGTGGCGCCGATCACCGCAATCCAAGTCTTTGCGGAGACCGCCGGTGTCGCCTTGTCCGGGGTCGCTGCGGCTTTGGGCGCGCTGATATCGGCGGAAACGCCGTTGAGGGTGGGTTGGAACGTGGTCATGGCGGTCTCCTCTTGCTTGGCAGAGGCAGGATGCATTAGGCGGTCGGTTTCGATAATCAGGGAAAATGTGGAAGGATTGTCCGGTCAGGCTTGATAGTTTCTGCCCGGACGGGCGGTTTAGCCGCCGTTCGGGCGGATCGCGGCGACGTCCGAAGCAAGCCGGGCCTTGGTTTCACGCTCGGCCAAGACGGTCGCCTTGGTATCGACGGTCGGCTCGGCCGACATGCCCGGGCGCAGCAGGCCGGTCAGCGTGTGGTCGTCGAGCACGATCTTCACCGGCACCCGCTGCACGATCTTGGTGAAATTGCCGGTCGCGTTGTCGGGCGGCAGCAGCGCGAATTCCAGACCGCTGGCCGGCGACAGGCTGTCGACGTGGCCCCTCAATTTGGTGCCATGGAAGCTGTCGATCTGGATCTCGACCGGCTGGCCGTTGCGGACATGGGTGAGCTGGGTTTCCTTGAAATTCGCCACCACATAGACCCCATCCAGCGGAACGACCGCCATCAACTGCGTTCCGGCCTGCACGAATTGACCGACGCGGAGCGAACGGGCGCCGACCGTGCCCTCAACGGGCGCCGTAATCTTTGTGTAGGACAGGTTCAGCGCCGCCTGCGCCTCGACCGCGCGGGCGCGATCGAGTTGCGCCACCGCCTTGGCGCGTTCGGTGGTGAGGACGTCGACCTTGCGCTGCGCCGCCAGCAGACCCGACTTGCCGTGCTGGAGCTGGGCGATTTTTTCGCGCAGCGCCGCGTCGGTTTGCTGGGCGCGCTGGATGGTGCCAGAGCCGGTCTTCATCAGGCCGTCGTAGCGGACCTGTTCTTCCTGCGCGAATTGCAGATTGGCTTCGGCAGCAGCGACGTCGGCCGTGCCCTGCTCGATGATCGGCTGCTGCAAAGCAATCTGCGCTTCGAGATTGCGCACTGCGGCTTCCGATGCGGCGACATCGGCATGCGCCTGATCGAGCGCCGCCTTGAAATCGCGATCGTCGATCCGGGCCAGCAACTGGCCGGCCTTGACCGGCTGGTTGTCGCCGACCAGCACCTGCGCGATGTAGCCGGAGACTTTTGGCGAGATGATCGTGGAGTCGGCCTTCACATAGGCATCATCGGTCGATTCCAGATACCGGCCGGTAGTGAGATAGTCGTAGCCAAGGTCCGCCACGGCGGCGATTCCGAGCGTCAAAGCCAGCGCGAGGGCCGCGCGCTTGACCGCCCTCTGGGACGGGCGAAGGCTGATTTTCGATTTGACATCAGAGACATAAGAAGCGGTCGACATGGCATCCTCACAAAGCGCGAGCGTCCTCCCCAAGAGGGCGCCGGGTACGCCGTGAAGATGCAATATCGTCCGCGGTATGATAATTCCCTGAAAACTGGAAGGATTATCCAGTGAGGGCGGACAATCGGGGGCTTACGGATGGACCGGCTGACCAGTCTGACGACTTTCGTCCGGGTAGTGGATAGTGGCGGGTTCTCGGCCGCCGGACGTCGCCTCAACATGTCGACGACGATGGTGAGTAACCATGTCCAGTCGCTCGAAGACCGGCTCGGCGCGCGGCTGCTCAATCGCACGACACGGAAGGTCAGTCTTACCGAGGTCGGCAAGGCCTATTACGATCGCGCCGTCCAGATCCTAGCCGATCTCGAACAGGCCGATGACATCGCTGGCGCCCTGCAATCGACGCCGCGCGGCACGCTGCGCGTCTATACGGCTACGCATATCGTTCAGTTTGTCTCGCCGGTGGTCGCGGAATATCTCAGTGCGTATCCCGAGGCCAAAGTGGATCTGAGCATAGGCGAGCGGACTATTGATCTGATTGACGAAGGTTTCGACATTGCGATCCGGCTCACGCCGCCGCCTGATTCCAGCCTGATCGTCCGCAGCCTCGCTACCTGGCGGCACG
>VAZH01000290.1 GCA_005884465.1 Alphaproteobacteria bacterium
AGATAGGCGGCGATCACCTTGGGATCGTCGCGCACGTCCTGCGGCGTGCCTTCGGCGATCTTCACGCCGTAATCCATCACCACGACATGATCGGAAATCTCCATCACCACCGACATGTCATGCTCGATCAGCAGGATCGAGACGCCGTGATCGGCGCGGATCGAGAGCAACAGCTCGCTCAGCGCCGCACTTTCGCGCGCGTTCAATCCTGCGGCCGGCTCGTCGAGGCACAGCAATGCGGGTTCGGTGCACA
>VAZH01000291.1 GCA_005884465.1 Alphaproteobacteria bacterium
GGAGATGCGGAAATCGTTCAGCCGTTCGAGCCGGATCTCCTTGCCGCTATCATGAACAAGCCGCATCGTACCGCCGGTCGGCTTGTAGAAGCCGGTGATGCAGTTGAACACGGTGGTCTTGCCGGCGCCGTTCGGCCCGATCAGCGCGGTGATGTTGCGCCGCTCGGCGGCAAACGACAGATCGTTGACCGCAACGATGCCGCCGAAGCGCATCGACAGATGATCGACCGTCAAGATGCAATCGCCGCTCATCCGTGACCCTCCTTGACGAGGTCGGAGGAGATGGCGTGGCTGTGCTGCAGGAACACGGTCGGAGCGCGGTGGCCGATCAGCCCGCGCGGCCGCCAGATCATCAACAGCACCATGGCGACGCCAAATACCAGCATGCGATACTGGTCGAGGCCGCGAAACAGCTCGAAGCCGCCGATCATGGTGAGCGCTGCGAGTGCGACGCCGAGCTGCGAACCCATGCCGCCGAGCACGACGATCGCCAGCACCAGCGCCGATTCCTGGAAGGTGAAGGATTCCGGACTGATGAAACCCTGCCGTGTCGCGAAGAACGCGCCGGCGAAACCGCCGAACATGGCGCCGGTCGCGAATGCCGTCAGTTTTGTCGTGGTGATGTTGATACCGAGCGCGCGGCAGGCGACCTCGTCCTCGCGCAACGCCTCCCAGGCGCGGCCGAGCGGCAAACGTCGCAGCCGGATGGTCACCCAGTTGGTGAGCAACGCAAGCGCCAGGATCAGGTAAAACAGGAACACGATGCGATGAGTCGGAGAGAATTCGATGCCGAGCCTGGCCGCAAGCCCGTCATCGCCGGGCGTCAGCGGAATCCCGAACAAGGTCGGGCGCGGAATTCCGGTGACGCCGTTGGGGCCGCCGGTCAGGCTTTGCCAATTGATGATGACGAGACGGATGATCTCGCCAAATGCTAGCGTGACGATGGCGAGATAGTCGCCGCGCAGCCGCAGCACCGGAAAGCCCAGCATCACGCCCCATAGCGCCGCGAGGATGCCGGCCAGCGGCAGGCAGATCCAGAAGGACAGCCCGAAATTTGTCGCCAGCAGCGCGTAGGAATAGGCACCGACGGCGTAAAACGCGACATAGCCGAGGTCGAGCAGCCCGGCGAGGCCGACCACCACGTTCAGCCCCCAGCCCAGCATCACATAGGTCAGCACCAGGATGCCGAGATCGAGAATGTAGCGCTGATCGTAGAAAATCACCGGCACCAGAAACGTGAAGATCAACAGCAGCGGCGCTATCCCGCGCCGCGCCACCGCAAGCGCGCTTTGCACGGAGGGCGGAACGACCCTGATGGTGCCGACCGGCCCCCACCATTGCCGCAGCAATTCGACGACGATGCTGCCGCCGAACACGGCCCCGACCATGGCGGCGAGATCGTCGAACCTCGTCCAGTAGGTCAATTGTCCGCTAGGTCCCGCCTCTGTGCGGACACCGATCATCAGCGAAAACAGCACCAGCGCAACCAGCGCGCTGATTGCGGCCTTCTTGAAGATGAATACGGCACGTTGAGCGCGCGACACCGCCAGACGTTCGGGCGCGGGTGCTGTCACGCGCTCGCCCGTCAAACTTTTTCAACTTCGGGCCGGCCAAGAAGCCCGGTTGGAAGGAAAATCAGCACGATAATCAGGATCGAGAACGCCGCGACGTCCTTGTATTCGACCGAGAAATAGGCCGACCAAAACGTCTCGATCAGGCCGATCGCGAGCCCGCCCAGCATCGCCCCGGGCAGCGAACCGATGCCGCCGAGCACCGCCGCGGTGAAGGCCTTGATGCCGGCGACGAAGCCCATGAAAAAATCCACCAGGCCGTAATACAACAGGTACATCATGCCCGCGACCGCGGCGAGCGCTGCGCCGATCACGAACGTCATGGAGATGGTGCGGTCGACATCGACCCCGAGCAGCGCCGCCATGGTCTGGTCCTGCTCGCAGGCGCGCATATCGCGGCCGAGCCGGGTCCGCGCCACCAGCCAGGTGAAGATCGCGAGCAGCACTACGGTCGTGATGACGACGATGATCTGCACATTGGATAGCTGCACCACAAAGCCTCCGCTGCCCTGATGCAGCATGTAGCCCCCGGTGATGATCGGCGGGACCGGCTTGACCCGCGCACCCTGCGCCACTTGCGAATAATTGGTCAGCACGAATGACATGCCGATGGCCGACAGCATTGGCGCAAGCCGGAACGAGTGCCGCAGCGGCCGATAAGCGATGCGCTCCACCGTCCAGCCGTAGAGCGCGGTAATCGCCATCGATACCAGAAGCACGATCAAGAGGATCACGGGCACCGCGGTCAGGCCGATCGAGACCAGGATCAGGAACGAGATCAGCGCGATAAAGCCGCCGATCATGAAAATGTCGCCATGAGCAAAATTGATCATGCCGACAATGCCATAGACCATGGTGTAGCCGATGGCGATCAGGCCATAGATCGAGCCGAGCACAATGCCGTTGATGAGTTGCTGGGCGAAATAGTCCATGCGCTGCCGCTATTTGGATGACGCGGCGATGGTCCCGGCAGCCGGAACCGACGCGTCGTCTCATTTTCTAACAGCGGGAACCCGCTGCGGCAACAGCACCGGTGCGGCCTAAGGGCTTGTACATCGGGAGTTTTTGTCCCGCAGGTTCCGTCCGCCACAGTCGCGACAAGCCAAGGTCACGCAATGATCCCGGCGAAACCGGAGTTCCCCTGAAACCAACTGCCGGCCGCGTGGTTGGCTCGGGTTACGTTCAACCAGGGAGATCCCTATGCCTAACCAGAACCAGAATCCGGGCCAGCAGAACCAGAACCCGGGCCAGAAGCCCGGTCAGCAGCAGGGCGGTGGCCAGAAGCCCGGACAGCAGCAGCAAGATCCGAACCGTCAGGGCCAGAACCCCAATCAGCAGGACAAAGGCGGACGTTAGTTCGAACCTGAACTGAACCAAACTTAGCGAGAGCACTGAAGTCCCGCCGAAAGGCGGGACTTTTTTTGGGGAAGCATAACCCTAGACTGATTCATCGTCATGGCCGGGCTTCGACCCGGCCATCCATCTGATCTTCGCAAGAATCTTGGCCAAATCGATGGACCCCCGGGTCAAGCCCGGGGTGACGGCCTCATTTCATAGGCGCCCTAGCGAGCCGCCCCCCCCACAATTAAGGTAAATAGAGGGTTTAAATTGCCGCTGGCAGTTTAAGCGAGTTACCTCGCCCGCAACGCCGCCACTCCGGTCCGGAGCAGCGC
The DNA here is from genome assembly GCA_005884465.1 of Alphaproteobacteria bacterium. Classification (GTDB taxonomy): domain Bacteria; phylum Pseudomonadota; class Alphaproteobacteria; order Rhizobiales; family Xanthobacteraceae; genus Bradyrhizobium. Next base: position 3,245 of record VAZH01000291.1, read on the forward strand.
GGAGAAGCGGGAAGCGACATGCGGACAGACTGGCGGATCAGTTCATTCAACGGCGTGTTGCTGGCGGCTTATTTCATTCCGACCTGGGCCATCGTCGCCTTCAAGATCATGATTTCGCCGATCCACGGCCTCTACGAACGGCCGAATGTATCAGTCGCTCTATTCATCAGCGATCATCTGCAACTGGCGACGCTGACCACGGTCCGCTTCGCCTGGCTATTGGCATTGGGCAAGCTCACGGTGGTCGGATTTTTCGCGATCTTCGTGGTTTTGCTAACCCGCGCCGCGATCCGCAAAGCCGGCGGCTGCGATGAGGCGCTGGCGATGGCGCTTGGCATCGGCAGCGTGATCAGTTTTGCCAGTATGGTGTTGGCCGCACAAGTCGGCGAGAGCCAGGCCCTCAAGCTGCATGCGACGGAATTGTTGATGCTGCTCGGCACTGCGATCGTGTTGCTGGTCGAACATCCCACTCGGCGGCAGCCGGCTCAGGCGCAAGTCGATCGCAACGCGACTGCCGACGCCCTAGCCCTTGAGCAGGCCCAGCTCCTGAACAATCGCTGATGCCTCCTTGACGGCGTGGTTGGCCGCGGGCACTCCGCAATAGATCGCCTGCTGCAGCAGGATTTCCTTGATATCCTCAGGCGTGAAGCCCCCTTCGGTGAGCGCCGCGCGCACGTGAAGGCGGAATTCATCCCATTGGCCGAGCGCGACCATGGTGCCGATCACCAGTACCCGCCGGGTACGCTGGTCGAAATGCGGCCGGGTCCAGATTTCGCCCCACGCATGGCGCGTGATCAGATCGATGAACTCGGCGTTGAA
>VAZH01000292.1 GCA_005884465.1 Alphaproteobacteria bacterium
GAGGATTTCAACCAGTAGCGGCATGGTGTTGGTCTCGCCGCGAATATGCCCCGAGACCACCGACACCGCCCCGAATTCACCCATCGCCCGCGCGTTGCACAGCAGCACACCGTACAGCACACCCCATTTGATATTCGGCAGCGTGACGCGGAAGAAAGTCTGCAAGCCCGACGCACCGAGCGAGATCGCAGCCTCCTCCTCCAGCGTGCCCTGTTCCTGCATCAGCGGAATCAGCGCACGCGCCACGAACGGAAAGGTCACGAACATGGTCGCAAGCGCAATGCCCGGCACCGCGAACAGCACATGGATGTTATGAGCCTGCAGCCAAGGCCCCCAATAGCCCTGCGCGCCGAACAGTAGCACGAAGACCAGGCCGGAGATCACCGGGCTGACCGAGAACGGCAAATCGATCAGCGAGATCAGGAAGGTCTTGCCGCGAAAGTCGAATTTTGCAATTGCCCAGGCCGCGATCACGCCGAACACCAGATTGAGACTGACGGAAATCGCTGCGACCAACAGCGTCAGCCTTATCGCCGACAGCGCTTCCGAATCGGAAAGTGCTGCGAAATACGCGCCGATCCCTTTGGAAAAGGCCTGCGCAAACACCACAACCAGCGGCAGCACGACAAAAATGGTGAGGAAGATCACCGCAATCGCGATGATTGCAATGCGGATAGGCCGGGGCTCGGTACGCAGACCGTCCCGCGCCGAATGAAGGGAATACTGAAGCTCGCTCATCTGCGTCGCGGACCTGTCAGCGGCGGCGGTGCGCCTCCTCTCCATCCCAACTCAGGTTTACCCGAGTTGGGCATCTCAAATTGTCGAAGTCGGAGATATCCGACTTCGATGGAAGAGCGTTGGGGTGAGGGGGTATGGTCTATCGCCAGTCCGTAACCCCTCACCCGGATCGCAAAAGCGATCCGACCTCTGCCGATGGGAGAGGTGGACCGGAATTGTCGCCACGGCATTTCCAAATTCATGGACAGATCTCTAATGCGCAGGGATTCGGGTTTGCGCCCAGCGCTGGATCCGATTGACCGCGAAAATGATCAGGAATGACGCCACCAGCATGACCACGGCGATTGCGGTTGCGTCCGCATAGCGAAATTCCGACAAGCGGATCACGATCAACAGCGGCGCGATCTCGGACACATTCGGCAAATTGCCGGCGATGAAGATAACCGAACCATACTCGCCGACGGCGCGCGCGAAAGCCAGCGCAAATCCCGTCAGCAGCGCCGGGATCATGCTCGGCAGGATCACCTTGGAAACCGTGTGCCAGCGATTGGCGCCGAGGCTGGCGGCGGCCTCCTCGATCTCAGCGTCAAGATCGAGCAGCACCGGCTGGACCGTCCGCACCACGAACGGAATACCGATGAAAATCATCGCGACGAAAATTCCAACCGGGGTGAAGGCCACCTTGATGCCGAGTTCGGCAAGCGGCGCCCCTAGCCAGCCTTTTTGGCCGAACAGCGAGGTCAGTGCGACGCCGGCGACCGCGGTGGGCAACGCAAATGGAATGTCGACGATCGCGTCAAAAATGCGGCGGCCCGGAAAGCTGTATCGCACCAGCGCCCAGACAATGACCATTCCCATCAACAGATTGACGGCGGCGGCGGCGAAGGCGAGGCCGAACGAAATCCTCAGCGCATTGAGGGTGCGTCGGCTTACGAGGATGCCCCAGAATTGATCGAGGCTCAGTTCAAAAGTCCTGAGGAACAAGCCGGCGAGCGGGATCAGGATGATGATCGAGAGCCAGGTCAGCGTCAGTCCCATGGTGAGACCGAATCCGGGCAATGTACTGCGTCGTCCGGCCGCTGCGCTCACAATGCCCCCTGCTCAAGCCCGGCGAATTCAGTTCTTGTAAATCTGGTCGAAAATGCCGCCTTCGGCAAAGTGTTCCTTCTGCGCCTTGGCCCAGCCGCCAAAAACGTCATCGATCGTGAACAGCTCGACTTTTGCGAATGATTTTTCGTATTCCTTCGCGATTTCCGAATCGCGCGGACGATAGGAATTCCGTGCGGCAATTTCCTGACCTTCCCTGGAATACCAGTATTTCAGGTAAGCCTCGGCCACCGCCCGGGTGCCTTTCTTGTCGGCAACCGCGTCGACCACGGAAAGCGGGGGCTCGGCCAGGATCGACAGCGGCGGCGACACGATCTCGAACTTGTCCTTGCCGAATTCGCGCTGGGCGAGGAATGCCTCGTTCTCCCAAGCCAGCAGCACGTCGCCGACACCGCGCTCCACGAAGGTGACGGTCGAGCCGCGCGCACCGGTATCCAGCACCGGCACGTTCTTGTAGAGGTCGCCGACGAATTGCTTTGCCTTGTCGGCGGAACCGGATTTCTTCAGCGCGTAGCCCCAGGCGGCAAGATAATTCCAGCGCGCGCCGCCGGAAGTTTTCGGATTCGGCGTGATGACGCTGACGCCGGATTTAATCAAATCGTCCCAATCCTTGATGCCCTTCGGATTACCCTTGCGCACCAGAAACACGATGGTCGAGGTGTAGGGTGAAGCATTCAGCGGCAGGCGCTTCTGCCAGTCCGCCGGGATCAAACCCTTCGCAGCGACGGCGTCGATATCATAGGCGAGCGCGAGGGTGACGACATCGGCCTGCAACCCGTCGATCACGGCGCGCGCCTGCGAACCGGAGCCGCCATGCGACTGCTTGATCTCGACGCTCTTTCCGGTCTCCTTTTGATAGGCCGACACAAACGCCTTGTTGAAATCCGCATAAAGTTCGCGCGTCGGATCGTACGACACGTTGAGCAACGTGACATCGGCGGCAAATGCAGAACTTGCAAAGAGCAGTCCCGCGAGGACGGGCAGAATGCGGCGGATCATCTCAATCTCCATTCGGCCTGATAGCGGCATTGTCACCGGGCGCGGAAGATATAACTCGGGAACAGGCGGTTCGAAGTCAACGGAACCGCGTTTCATTGTTCGCTGCGTTGCAGCGTCATTATCCTACGAAGTCTTGAGCGTATGGATGCCGCATTCTGTCTTGGGTCTGCCGCGCCAGCGGCCCGCGCGCGCATCTTCATCGGGCGATGTCCGGCTGGTGCAGGGCATGCACCCGACCGACAGAAAACCCGATGCCACGAGCGGATGCGGCGGCAGTTTTGCGGCTGCGTAGATCGCCTCGATCTCCTCGCGGGTAACATTTGCGAATGGATTGAATTTCAGCCTGATGCCGTCCTGCTCGACGACGGGAATGGCGGCACGAAGACCGCCCTGAAAACGCTTGCGCCCGTTGATCCATGCGCTGAACGGCGCCAATGCGCGCGCCAGCGGCTCCACTTTGCGGATCCGGCAGCATGCATCGGGATCGGAGAACCACAATTCACGATCGGGATCCTCGCGCGACAGCGCCTCCTCCGAGGGTTTGATCGAGCGGACATCGCGCAGGCCAAGCGTCGCGATCAAAGTGTCGCGATAGCTAAGCGTCTCCTCGAACAGCCATCCGGTGTCGAGAAAGATCACGGGGATCGCCGGATCAACGTCGGCCATGACCTTGAGCAGCGCCGCCGATTCGGTGCCGAACGATGAGACCACGACGAGATGTTCCCTGCCAACGGCCTGCAAGCCGGCTGCAATGATCGCCGCCGGCGATTGGTTGCGAAGCGCCCGATCGAGTTCCTCGGCCGACGGCAAATCCGGCTGATGTGCCGTCTGTTCCGGTCGGACCTGATGGGCAAGAGCATTCATTGGCTGGCACTTTCGGAATGGCGCAGTTGCATCCGCCGATGCAGCGCGGTGAGGCGGCCATCGCCGGTCGGCTGATAGAATACCGAATAACGTTTTACCGTCGCGGCAAACGCCTCCGCGTCGCTTTCCTTCTTCACCTCAAACGCGTCGAAGCCGGCGCGCAGCATGAACACGAACTGATCGCGCAGCACCTGGCCGGTGGCGCGCAGCTCGCCCTTGAAACCGTGGCGCTCCCGCAGCAACCGCGCCTGGCTGTAAGCGCGGCCGTCGCGGAACGTCGGAAACACCAAGGCGATCACGGCAAGCCGGTCGAGATAAGGGACAAGGTCATCGACATCGCGATTGTTCGGCCAGATCACGCCGGTCCGCCCCACACGCCGCGAAAGACCTTCCGCGTCCTCGAGAAATCGCGCAGCCGTGATCAGGATCGCGCCATCGCCCGGAATCTCGGCGTCATCGGCCACATGGACCAACGCATCGTTGGTGATCTTTCCGTGTTTAACGAGTGGCATAAACCCGCTCCCTGAAAGGTTCGACGCCAAGCCGCTTCACGGTATCGATGAAAAGCTCCTCGGGGCGCGCGCGCAGCGCGAGATACGCCTCGACAATATCCTCGACCACGTCGGCGACCTCGCCGTAAGGAACAGCGGGCCCGATCAAGGTGCCGACCGCCGCCTGTTCGTCGGCACGGCCGCCGATCGTGATCTGATAGAATTCCTCGCCGTTCTTCTCGACACCGAGAATGCCGATATGGCCGACGTGATGATGTCCGCAGGCATTGATGCAGCCGGAGATGTTGACGTGCAACCGCCCGATCATATTGGCGGTCTCATGGTTGGCAAAGCGCCGCGTCAATTCCTGCGCGATCGGAATCGAACGGGCATTGGCCAGCGAGCAATAGTCCAGTCCCGGGCAGGCGATGATGTCGGACACCAGATTGACGTTCGGCGTGGCGACGCCGATCTTGTCGAGCGCTTTCCACAGCGCCGGCAAATCGCGTCTGGCGACATGGGGCAGCGCAAGATTTTGTTCGTGGCCG
>VAZH01000293.1 GCA_005884465.1 Alphaproteobacteria bacterium
TGCATCTGCGCATCGCCGTCGACTATTCAGCCCGCGATGCGATCCTCAATGCGGTAGCGAAGGCTGCGAATGTGGGTCATCCCAGCCGCGAGATATTTTCCGAGCTCGTCACCGGCGAAGCCGGGCTACGCGACGTCGACCTCGTGATCCGGACCAGCGGCGAGAGGCGGTTGTCCGACTTCCTGCTGTGGGAGAGCGCCTACGCCGAACTGCATTTCACCGAGCGGATGTGGCCGGATTTTGGGCGCGATGATCTCTGGCCTCATTCCATCGGCGCGAACGCCGGTTTGGCGGCTTGCAACCGGCCAGTCCCGAACTGGCTGGCGAACCGGCCTGAGCCTTTAGATTCCTTTGTTTGAGCAAGATCTTTTCGGAAAACGGGCCCCCATTTTTCCGGATTATGCTCCGTCAGGCCCACTCGCCTTTGCGGAAGACCGGGACGCGTCTGCCGTCGGCGTGAATGCCGTCAATGTCGGTTTGATCCGAGCCGATCATCCAGTCGATATGGATCAGGCTCTTGTTGCCGCCCTGCGCTGCAATCTGCTCGGGCGTCAGCTTGGCGCCGTCGACGAAGCATTTCGAATAGCACTGTCCCAGCGCGATGTGGCAGGCCGCGTTCTCGTCGAACAGCGTGTTGAAGAACAATAGACCGCTTTTCGAAATCGGCGATGAATGCGGCACCAGCGCAACTTCGCCGAGCCGGCGCGCCCCCTCATCCGTATCCAGCACCTTGTTGAGGACCTCTTCGCCGCGCGCGGCCTTCGCTGCGACGATGCATCCTTCTTCGAACCGCACCGCGATGCCGTCAATCAGCGAACCCTGGTAGGACAGCGGCTTGGTGCTGACGACATGCCCGCTCACCCGCCTCGCATGCGGCGTGGTGAACACTTCCTCGGTCGGGATATTGGGATTGCACGTGATGCCGTTTTTCGCGGTGGAGGCGCCGCCGACCCATTCATGGCCCTCGGCGAGCCCGATCGTGAGATCCATGCCCGGTCCGAAGTAATGCAACGCGCTGAAGCGCTGCCCATTCAGCCATTCGGTCCGGTTGCGCAGCGTGGCATTGTGCTTCTCCCATGCTGCGATGGGATCGTCGTTATCCACACGGGAGGCAGCGAAGATCGCGTCCGCGAGTTTTGCAACCGCGACGTCCTCTTCGTCTTCGGGAAAGACCTGCTTCGCCCATGACAGGCTCGGATAGGCAATGATGTTCCAGTTGATGTCGAAATTGACGATCTTTTCCAGCGCGGGTTGATACGCGACAGAATTGGCCTTGCTGGCGCGCGCGACCTTGATTGGGTTTTCGCCGGCAAGCAGCATGGGATTATCGCCGACGATGGCGAGCCGGGCGGTGTTGGCGGCAAACGCCTTCGACATCCCGTCATAGAGCCAGCCGGCAGCGCGATCGAAGCCATCGTCCGGCGCGTAGCGGTAGCGCGCCAGCGTGACCGTCTCGTCAGACAGAATCGGAGTAACAAGACCTGCGCCGACCCGGTAGGCATGTTCGGCAACCTTCCGCACCAAAGGCAGCGCCGCCGTGGGGGCCGTTACCAGCAGGTCCTGTCCTGCTTTGAGCTGCAGCCCCACCTTGGTGGCCAATTCGGCGAGACGGTCCAGTTTTACCGGATCGATCGATGCCGAGATGCTGCGTTGGTAGACGGTCATGGTCGTAGGCCTGCTGTTTGATGGACGTCAATGGTGCGGTGGAGCGCGATGCTCGAAATTGACATCGGAGACACGGCGCCTTGGCTCCGGCCGACATACCGTAGTGCCGCAGATATTCGGAGGCCACCCATTTCTATGTGAACTGCCGCTGGGATTGGTTGATTGTCGTCAAGGCGGAATCAAATGCCGCGGCCTACATTAGAAAGGCGCAAACAGACCGGGCAGGCGAACGCAGAGTTGCTCTGCCCAACGATCCGGTCGGCAGAAGAAGTTCAATCCGATTTTGTCTTGTCACAACGTGATCGTCTCATAGCGGCGGCGTTCGGAGGCTTTTGCCACGGCCTCGGTCCTTGTGCGCGCGCCCAATTTCCGGAACAGGGATTCGACGTGGAATTTCACGGTGTGCAGCGAGATGTTCAATCGGCGCGCAATGGCCTTGTTGGTCATGCCTTCCGCAAGCGCCGCAAGCACTTCCAGTTCGCGCGGCGTTAGCAGGGCGCGCGCATCGGTCTCGCGCATCGCGCCAAAGCCGGTATCCATCGCCTCGGGCAAGCGAACGACCAGGCCGGCGGCAACCGCGCGTATGGCAGCATCGATCTGGCTTGCGCCCGCATCGCGGGACAGCACGCCCGGCAAATCATGATCACTGCCTCCGAGTATGACGACCGGGCGGGTTTCACCGGCCGGGCGGTCGCGGTCCGCCAGCACCACGTCGGCCGCGTCCTGCGCGCCGACCACGACGTGCCCGGCCTCGGCGACCACTCTGCTCAAGGCACTACGGCGCGGCAAATCCACGGCGTGGACGGCCACGCGCAGCCGCCCGACAGGCGCCGGTTTGCGTGCCGCTTCACTCATGCGCGGGACGTTCCGCAATCGTCGTCTGCACCGTAATCACCTTGCCGCTCCTGATGAGGCGAAGATCCGCCTTTCGCCCGATGCTGTCGGAACCGAAATATCCAGCGATCTTTCGGAACCGATGCGCCGATATTCCGTCAACACTCAGGATGATGTCGCCCGCCAAAATTCCTGCTCGGGCCGCGGGGCCGTCTTCAACGACCGACATGACCATCAAGCCGCTGGACTGGTCGGCGGTCTCGCGCAGCGCATCGGGCACGGCGACGGCTTGCAGAGCAACCCCAAGCCAACCGCGCGCGATGCGGCCGTCCTTGAGCAGCAGCGGTACGATGCGTTCGATGGTCGCGGTCGGAATCGCAATGACCCGGCCGCGTGGCCCGAAGGTCGACATGCCCAAACACGCGCCGACGGCGTCGAATACCGGCCCGCCCTCCTCGCGCTGGGCGAGGCTGATATCGAGCACGATACGCCGGTCGATCAGGCCGCCGCGGCTGGAATGCCATTCGGGGCCGACGAGATTGACGAGCCCCAGCCGCGCGCTCTCGCCGCCCGTTCCATCTGTTCCGATCGCGAGCGCAATGGCGCCGGTATGCGCCTCGCCCGCGGCGATCGATGGCGACGCCATCTGCTCCGCTAACCGCAAGATCGCGATATTGGTGCTGGGATCGCGTCCGGCAATCCGGGCGGTCACGACCGAGCCACCTGCCGCGACAAGTTCAAAATCATCATTTCGCGGCAGCGACTGCTCGGAGGTGACGACAATGTCGGATCGCCACACCGTGCCCGTGATATGCCGCCCGTGTGCAAGGCGGATAGCGACGATCGCGTTTTTCGCAGCCTCCGCGCGCGCGGCCAGAGCGCTCGAGAACTGGGCCAGGAGGTCTGCTTGATCGGTCATGGGCAACTCCTATCCGTAGAAGATAGGGACAAAACTGGGCGATGCCGTAGGTCCAGACTATCGGCCGGACGGCCGGGTTTGCCCCGGCCATTTGACCGGGCGGCAAAACCCCAGACAGCCATTCGAATGCCGCGAAAATCGCCTGCCGACGCAAAGGCAGGAAGTATACCCAATGCCAAAGTGGAGGTGATGCATCGTACCGGGTCACAGACGAAGAATTGTAGCTGGCGGATGGAACGCCTATGTTGACTTTATAACCCCGCAGCCGCCCATCGTGCGGCGAGGCACGATGGATGGTTTGCGTATTGCGCTGGAGGTCACGTCATGTCCATTGCCCCCACACTCAAGAGATATCTGATCGCTGAAAACATCCAATATGAGGAGATCCCGCACGAATTCACCATGTCGTCCACTCGCACGGCTGAGGCATGCCGTATCTCTGGCGATCGTCTCGCCAAGGGCGTCGTGCTGCGGCGCGATGGCGAATATATGCTGGCTGTCATGCCCGCATCACATCACCTCCGCCTAACGGAACTGAGGGCACAGCTCGGTGACGATGTGGACATGGCCAATGAAACCGAGATCAATCAGCTGTTCCGCGACTGCGCACACGGTGCAGTCCCTGCCGTTGGCAAATGCTACGGCCTGAATATCATCGTCGACGATAGTATCGAGGCACAGCCGGAGATCTATATGGAAGCCGGCGATCACCAGACGCTGCTTCATCTGAGTCATGCGCAGTTTGCGCGCCTGACGGCCAACGCACTGCATGGGCGGTTTAGCGCGCACGACTGAGGATATGTCGGCCGTATCTGCCGCTGGGCATGTTGGCCGGACAATCCGCGGCGACCGTCGCGGTCTCGAATTGGGAGATCGTACTGCTGCTTCCCAAAACGCGCATACGGCGGTGCGACGCCTCTTTACGTCTCATGCCCACCATCGAAATCGTCTTCGAAACGCAAATGCTTGACGCTGCGGCCACGGCGCCGCACAAGCTTCAAGGCCTCTACCCCGATTTTGATATGCCTTTCGACATAGTTCGCGGTCACCGTCTGATCCGACGCTTCGGTCTTCACACCCTCGGGGATCATTGGCTGATCGGACACAAGAAGCAGCGCGCCGGTCGAAATGTGGTTGGCAAATCCTGCAGCAAAGATTGTTGCAGTCTCCATGTCGATTGCCATG
>VAZH01000294.1 GCA_005884465.1 Alphaproteobacteria bacterium
CTAAAAAAAATGTTGCGAAGCAGACTCAAAACCCTTATTTGCAGAATTGCCCAATTTCGCACGTGCCTGTGGTCGTGTGTCAGTCGGTAGGTATCCGGACAAGAGGCCGGACAGCCGCCAAGGGATGAAGAACCGAGGGTCGCTCAAGTCGCCTGAGACTTGGAAGGCCAGCATCTCTCTCAAGAGATGCCGTTGAAGGTCTCTTCGCTCCTTGCAACCGTGACTGGCAGCCGGAGGCGAACCGGCGCACCTCGTTCTCAACGGGGGACGCGACTTAAAGCAACGACGGATCGGGCTTTTTTGGTCTCTGCCGGCTTTCCACCAGCCGGCGCGAATACCGAAGAGGCTTGTCCTTCATTGCCAGGTGTGCGGGCGGGATCATTCCCAACCAATCCACGGCAGCACAGTTCGGTTCGAGTTTTTCGGCTTCGTTGCGCCTCCATCGCGCGATGTGGCCGGAGCGCTCTTATCCGAGATCACATTTGAACGCGTCCCGTCGCTGGGCCGTTTGGAGGGTGCTATGACCGAACGTATTCAGGAATTCCTGCGCAACCGCCGTAACGAGGGCCAGGACGTCGAGCCGTGCCTCGTCGTCGACCTCGAAGTCGTGCGCGACAACTATCAGAGCTTCGCAAAGGCGCTGCCGGACAGCCGCGTGTTCTATGCGGTGAAGGCAAACCCGGCGCCGGAAGTGCTGTCGCTCCTGGCCTCGATGGGCTCGTGCTTCGACTGCGCCTCGGTGGCCGAAATCGAGCTGGCGCTTGCCGCCGGCGCGCCGGCGGATCGCATTTCCTTTGGCAATACCATCAAGAAGGAGCGTGACATCGTGCGCGCCTTCGCGCTCGGGATTCGCCTGTTTGCCGTCGATTGCACCGCAGAGGTCGAGAAGATCGCGCGCGCCGCCCCCGGCGCCAAGGTATTCTGCCGCATCCTCTATGATTGCGCGGGCGCCGAATGGCCGCTGTCGCGGAAGTTCGGCTGCGATCCGGAGATGGCGGTCGAAGTGCTCGACCTCGCCAAGCGCCTTGGCCTGGAGCCTTGCGGCATCTCGTTCCATGTCGGCTCGCAGCAGCGCAAGGTGAAGGCGTGGGACCGCGCGCTGGCGATGGCCTCGACCGTGTTCCGCGACTGCGCCGAGCGCGGCATCAATCTCTCGATGGTCAACATGGGCGGCGGATTTCCGACCAAGTACCTCAAGGATGTCCCTCCGGTCGTGCAGTACGGCCGGTCGATCTTCCGTGCGCTGCGCAAGCATTTCGGCAACCAGATCCCGGAGACCATCATCGAGCCGGGCCGCGGCATGGTCGGCAATGCCGGCATCATCGAGACCGAAGTCGTTCTGATCTCCAGGAAAAGCGACGAGGACGATGTGCGCTGGGTGTATCTCGACATCGGCAAGTTCGGCGGCCTCGCCGAGACCATGGACGAGTCGATCCGCTACGCGATCCGCACCCCGCATGACGGCGCGGAAATGACGCCGTGCGTGCTCGCAGGCCCGACCTGCGATTCCGCCGACGTGCTGTACGAGAAGATCCCGTACCCGCTGCCGGTGACGCTCGAGATCGGCGACAAGGTGCTGATCGAGGGCACCGGGGCGTATACGTCGACCTACTCGTCGGTGGCGTTCAACGGCTTCCCGCCGCTGCGGACCTACCACATCTGAGGCCGCAGCCCGTGCGCATCTCACCCCTCCCGCCTGCGTGGGAGGAAGCAACGTCGGGAGCCGGTCCGCCGGCTCCCTCCCCTCACCTGCGAAATTTGCAGACAACGCTCTGCCCGCTGCGGTCGGGAGCGAGGACTGACATGCCATGGCTGCTTTGCGGAAGCATACCTTAGCCCCTATCTCCGACGCCGCTCCGTTCTTGGTCCGCAGCGAGCGCGCTTCGGACATCGTTGCGCGCGAGGCGCTGCTCGATGCGACTTTCGGCGTCAACCGCCAGCTGCGCACCTGCCAGCGCCTGCGCGACGGACAAGCGCCCGCCGAAGGCCTTGCGCTTTCGGCGCTGAGCCAGGGTCTGCTGTCCCGAATTCGAAGTTCGCATCGCTTGCCGCAAGACCGGGAGCGAACTTCGAATTCGATCAGGACAGCAGAAGATGCAAAGTGTGCGTGTGGCGGATGTTTCGGAAATTCCCCAGAAGGGACTTGCCGCGAGGGCGTGGGGAATTTCCGAAACGCCACACGCCTGGTCGGGACGGTGCGGTTGTGGCACGTCAGCGCCGGCGGCGTTCCGGCGCTGGTGCTCGGGCCGCTCGCGGTCGACCCGTCCTGCCGCAAGCTCGGCATCGGAAGAGCGCTGGTGCAGCGCGCACTGGCGGCGGCAAAAGCGCGCGGGCATGGCGCGGTGCTGCTGCTCGGCGACGCGCCCTACTACGGCCGCTTCGGCTTCTCGGCGCTCAAGACCGGCGAATTGCGGCTACCCGGTCCGTTCGAACCCGACCGCCTGCTCGGCCTCGAACTGCGCGAGGGGGCGTTTGACGGCGCATCGGGAATGATCGTGCCGGCCGGGATGTCAGCGCCGCAACGCAAGCCGCGGTTCGCGGCACGCCCGCGGAAACTGGCGCCTCGCGCCGCTTGATTTGAAGGTAAAGACGCGGCATTGCCTGACCCCGATAAGGTCACGTGATACTTGCCCGAGGTGCACATGATGTCTCGCCGCCTGATTTCCACCGGCTCGCCGTTCGAAAAGACGGCCGGCTATAGCCGTGCCGTCATCGACGGCGATTTTGCCTTCGTCGCCGGTACCACCGGCTACGATTACACCGCCATGACCATGCCGGCAGATATCACGAGCCAGGCACGAAACTGCTTCAAGACCATCGGCGAGGCGCTGAAGGACGGCGGTTTTGTCATGGCCGACATCGTCCGCGCGACCTATTACGTCACGGAGGCAAGCAGCGCGGATGCAGTCCTCGCTGTCTGCAGCGAAACGCTTGGCGATATCCGACCGGCCGCGACGATCCTGGTCGTCGCCGGGCTCCTGAAGCCCGAGATGAAGGTCGAGATCGAAGTCACCGCGAAGCGACGCTCCGCCTGACCCGATCCCCATCCCTAAAACGCGCAGCACATCTATTCCCCGGAGACAATTCATGAGCCCGTCCCCGCAAATCCACGCGAAAATTTCCGGCCCGATTGTCATGATCGGCTTCGGCTCGATCGGCAAAGGCACCTTGCCATTGATCGAGCGACATTTTGATTACGACAAATCGCGCTTCGTCATCATCGATCCGCATGAGGATGGCGAGATCGCCTTGCAGCACGGCGTGCGTTTCATCAAACAGGCCATCACCCGGGACAATTATCGCGAGCTGCTGGTGCCGCTCTTGACCGCCGGCGGCGGTCAAGGTTTTTGCGTCAACCTGTCGGTGGACACCTCCTCGGTCGATATCATGACGCTGTGCCGCGAGATCGGCGCGCTCTACATCGACACCGTCGTGGAGCCGTGGCTCGGCTTCTACTTCGACCGGAAGATCGGCCCGGAAAAGCGCTCGAACTACGCGTTGCGCGAGACGCTACTGGCGGCAAGGCACCAAAGCCCGGGCGGCCCGACCGCGGTCTCCACCTGCGGCGCCAATCCCGGCATGGTGTCCTGGTTCGTCAAGCAGGCGCTGCTCGACATCGCCCGCGATACCAACACGCCGTTTGAGGAACCGAAAAGCCGCGAAGGCTGGGGCCGCCTCGCCCAGAAGCTCGGCATCAAGGGCATCCATATCGCCGAGCGCGACACCCAGCGTTCGAAGCGGCCGAAGCCGATGAAGGTGTTCGTCAACACCTGGTCGGTGGAGGGTTTTGTCTCCGAAGGCATGCAGCCGGCCGAGCTCGGCTGGGGCACCCACGAAAACTGGATGCCGGACAATGGCCGCACCCACGATTATGGCTGCGGCGCCGCGATCTATCTGCTGCAGCCCGGCGCCAACACCCGCGTGCGCTCATGGTGCCCGACGCCGGGCGCGCAATACGGCTTTCTCGTCACCCACAACGAATCGATTTCGATCGCCGATTATTTCACCGTGCGCGACGGCGAGAGGGTGGTGTACCGCCCGACCTGCCATTACGCCTATCATCCCGCCAACGACGCGGTGCTGTCGCTGCACGAGATGTTCGGCGCGACCGGCAAGATGCAGCCGAAGTGGCACATTCTGGACGAAAACGAAATCGAGGATGGCATCGACGAACTTGGCGTGCTGCTCTATGGCCATGCCAGGAACGCCTACTGGTATGGTTCGCAGCTTTCGATCGAGGAAACCCGCGGCATCGCGCCCTACCAGAACGCCACCGGCATGCAGGTGTCGTCGGCGGTGCTCGCCGGCATGGTATGGGCGCTGGAAAATCCCACCGCCGGCATCGTCGAGGCCGACGAGCTGGATTTCCGCCGCTGCCTCGAGATCCAGAGGCCGTATCTCGGCCCGGTGAAGGGTTTTTACACCGACTGGACACCGCTCACCGACCGGCCCGGGTTATTCCCGGAAGATATCGACACCTCGGATCCCTGGCAGTTCAGGAACGTGCTGGTGCGGTGAGCATAGACAAAGTCCCTCCACGTCATGCCCGGCCTTGTGCCGGGCATCCACGTCCTTTCTTTCGGCCAAGACGTGGATGGCCGGGGACGAGCCCGGCCATGACGAACTTGAATGATTGTGCTCGCCGTTACTTTCCTACGCGCTTCACCTCTTCATATAATCGAACGCGACCATCCCAAGCCCGAGCGTCAGGTCGGCCTTGAAATGCAGCGCGGAGACCACTTCGCGCACCGGCAGCCGCGCCACATCGGCCAGCGCGTGCGGGAACAGGCCGAGCGCCGCGGGGCCGGTCCATGCCTCTTTCAAGACGATGTCTTCGAGATGGAAACGCACCAGCTCGCAAATCCGCGGGCTGCCATCGACATGGGGAATGATCTTGAGGATGAAATTCGGCGCCTTCATGCTGTTCAGCACGGTGTCATGATCGGCCGGACGATGCTTGTAGCCCATGGTGGCGGAGGCGCAGAGCACTGAACCGTAATGCAGCGATCCCACCAGCACATCGCTCTCGACTTCGATTTTCGGCGTGGCTCGCTTTTTGGGAAACCCCCACAGCTCGCGCCCGCCCGCGATCGGCGCGTCGTCGTCGAGATACATCGCGTGGGTATAGGCGCCATCCTCGCCGTTGAGACGGACCGGGATCACCTGGCCGGTTTCGGTGTAGTCGCCGAAGCCGGTGGAATCGGGCATGCGGATGAACTCGCGGATGAACTCGTATTTGACGACCGGATCAGTCACCTCCAGCGGCTCCGGCACCACGGCGGCGAGCGCTTCCGGATCGGTGCGATAGGTAATGACGAAATATTCCCGATTGAAGAAGCGATAGGGTCCCGGCGGGAACGACGGGTTGGTAAGCGGCATCGAATACGCAGTTCGCCTGACATCCTCGATCTTCATTTCATGCCTCGTGTGCTGCTGAGCCTTGGGGGACTATGCGGCAGCTGACCGCAACAATCGAGGCTGTAAAATCGGCAACGTGAGTCAAAAAGATCGCCAGACGTCATGGCGCCGTCACACCTCGTGAGTTGCGTCATTCCGGGATGGCCCAAGGGGCCAGACCTCAGATGTGCAATTGCACATCGGGGAATCTCGAGGTGGATGAGACGCAAGACAATGTCGGGATTCCGGGTTCGCGCTACCGCGCGCCCTCAGCGACAAGCGCTACGCGCTTGCGCGGAGAATGACGGGTTGGAAAACTATTTCTTGTCCGGGATCGGCGGCGCGGTCTTCTCGGCCGGAGCAGGCGGCAACGCCGGCGTGGCGCCCGCTTTCTGCGCTTCAGCGTCGGGACGGGCAGGCTCGGGCGCCGGCGTGGTCGGGCGCTCGCCACCCGGCTTCGACTCGGCGGGTGGCTTGTCCTGATCGGCAGGAGGGGGTGACGATTGCAGCGGTGGGGTCGCCTGCGCCATCTGCGGGTTGCGGGCAGCGATCTGCATCAACGAAACACCGGATACGGCAAGCCCCGCCGCGACCAACGCGGATGCCAGAAGCATATCCATCCTGTAAGCGCGTTTTGTTTCGTCCGGAGACATCTCGTTCACCGCGAATTACCCGCGGAATCAACGACCGCTGGAATGCATGGTTCCCTCGGAACCGGCAAACGAGGCTAGGTCCAGCTGCTAAAGCGCCAGCAGACCGGCATCGCCATCTTCTGCGGCGAACGCCAGCAGCGTGCCCTTGTCGTTCCACGCCAGCGCTGCCACCGGGGCGGTGCCATTGCTGCGCACCAGAATCTCCGCGCCGTCATTCATCCGCACCATCAAGATGGTGCCATCGCCGTAGCCGGCGGCGAGGATATCCTGCTTCGGATGGCAGGCGACCACGGCGACGCGCGCCTGCAGCGGTGCAAGCATCGCGGGCTCCTTGCCCATCGGGCCGTCCTTGCTGCCGAACGGCCAAATGATGACCGCATCGGCGCCCGACGTCG
>VAZH01000295.1 GCA_005884465.1 Alphaproteobacteria bacterium
CTGCGCATGAAGGCTCACCCGCGCATTCTCCTGAACCATGAATTGAGCCCGTGCGAGTTCCGCAAAACGGCCGCCTTTCGCCACCAGTTCATCGAAAGTTCCGCTTTCGATCACGTGTCCGCTGTCGAACACAAGGATGCGCGTGGCATTGCGAATGGTCGAGAGCCGGTGGGCGATCACGAAAGTCGTGCGTCCCTTCATCACTTCATCGAGCGCGGCGTTAACCTTGGCTTCGGTGATGGCATCCAGCGCGCTGGTCGCCTCATCGAGGATCAGGATCGGAGGA
>VAZH01000296.1 GCA_005884465.1 Alphaproteobacteria bacterium
AGCCTGATTGCGGATCGAACGCGCGATGCAGAAGCGCGATCGCCGTCGACTTGCCGGCGCCGGTCGGCCCGACCAGCGCGACGGTTTCGCCCGGCAGCGCGGTGAAGGACAGGTCTTCGACCGCGGGCCGCTTGCCGTCATATGAAAACGAGACGTCGTGGAATTCGACCAGGCCGGACAACCGCCCGGTATCGATCGCGTCGGACCGGTCGCGCACCGCCGGCACGGCATCCAGCATGTTGAAGAATTCCTGCAGCCGCGGCGCCTCCATGAACACGCTGTTGATGAAGCTGACGACCTGTTCGAGCTTCTGGATCAGCATGGTGGCGAAGCTCACGAACATCACGATTTCGCCGACGGTGGTGAGACCCTGTTCGTGCAGCACGATGCCGACGGTGAAGATTGCCAGCACCGTAATGGTGGTCGACGCCCGGGTGATGACGGTGACCAATGCCCACCACGACAGCACCGGCATTTGCAGCGCCAATAGCTTGTCGGCGACGAAGCGCAGTCCCTGCACCTCGGCATCGATGCGCACGAAGCTTTGCACCAGCGCGACATTGCCGAGCGCGTCGGAAGCGCGTGCGGAGAGGTCGCTGTAATGCTCCTCGACCTCGCTCTGCATGCCGTAGGTCTTGCGCACCACCAGCGTGGTCAACGCGGTGAATACCACGCACAGAATGAACAGCAGGATTGCCAGCCGCCAATTGATGTAAAGCGCCAGCGGCAGCAGCACCACCAGCGACATGATCGCGGCGAAGTGCTCGCGGAAAAATGCCAGCCACAGCCGCCACAGCGAATCGGTGCCGTTCAGCATCACCTTCATCAGACGGCCGGAATGGGTGCCGGTGTGGAAGGTCAGCGGCAATTGCATGATGTGCTCGAAATAATCCGTCAGCACTGCCTGGCGCTGGCGGTGCGCCAGCCGATCGGCATGCAGCGCGACCACAGCACTGCAGCCAATGGTGAACAGGCCGAATGCCGCCCAGGCCGCGAGCAGCAGCCAGGCCGGCGAGGACCCGAGCGGGCTTGCGGAGGCCTTGCCGGAGAGAACATCGACGATCCGGCCGAACAGCACCGGCTCGGCGAATTGCGTACCGGCCAGCAGCAGATTGGCGCCGGCGAGGATCCAGCCCAGCCGCGCCTCTTTGCCGAGTAGCCCAAGGACGCGGATATAAAGACGAATTAGCGACATGCCGTTAAGGGGCTCAGGGGTCGGCGGGCGGGACGATCGTTCGGAGGGGCATTCTAATCAGGGATCGTCGCCGAGATACAGCGTCCGCTGATGTTTTGCTCAATTGATCAGGCGGCCGCCGAGCGGGGGCAGGAAGGCGTCGTCGAAAATATCCGCCGCGGATGGCCGTTTCTGGAACTTGAAATCCTCGGCGATTTGATCGATCGACCGCTCGAGCCGGGCCGGATCGACGGCGCCGATGCCATTGCGTTGCACTTCGGCGGTGACGAAGTTCTCGCGAATCAAGGTGCGCAGGCGCTCCAGTTCGAGATCGCGCGATCCGCCGTCCATCCGGTTGACGACTTCATCCGCCGCGCGCCCGGGCTCCTTGATGGCCAGATGCGTGCCGCCAATCACCGCGCGCAGGAAGCCTTTCACCGCCTCAGGCCTGGCGGCTGCCAGCACCGGATTGACGATCACAGCGAAGCCGTAGGCCTCGCAGCCGTAATCGGCGTAGCGGAGCACGGCAAGGTCATCCGACGGAACGCCGCGATCCCTCAAATTGACCGCCGATAGATATGAAAACCCGGTTATGGCGTCGACCTGACCGGCCGACAATATCGGCTCACGCACCGCCGCGCTGATCTTGCTCTGCTTGACGCTTGCGAGCTTGATTCCGTTCTGCCGCGCCAGCGCAGGCCATAGCCTGATCGCAAGATCGCCCTCGGCGACGCCGAGCGTCTTGCCCTCGATATCGGAGAGCGCGCGGATACCCCGGCTTTGGCGGGCAATGATGGCGTAGGGCGTTTTGTTGAACAGCACGAACACGGCTTTGATCAGAGGCGCCCCCGTGCTGTCGCGAAAGCGGATCAACTCGTTGATGTCGACCAGCGCGAAATCGCTGTCGCCTCTGGCGACGCGCGCAATCGCGTCCTTCGATCCACTGGCGATATTGGTCGTGACCGCCAGGCCTTCCGAGCCGAACAAGCCGCTGACCGACGCCAGCACGAAGGGGGATGCGCTCGCATCGATCGGACGATCGAAGGAAAACTGGATCGCGATCGGTTGCCGTGTTTCGGGCGCGGCCGGGCTCTGCGTGAAGCCGAAACACGCAAAAGCCAACAGGCCTATCAGCGAAGCCAAAATGCAGTTCTTAGCAATGGTCGGACTTGCGCGCATCGGGATTACTTCGGGACCTGCGCCAGTTGCCACGCCGGATATGTTGGTTTCATGACACCACAGGCGCGACGCCACACTCTGCCGGATGAAATCTGAACGGCTGATGAGTGCCCCGATTTCGCCATCTATCGTTGCTGGCCTTCGGATCGAGGAACCTGGCATGCGCCCGGTGGGTAGCCAAGACGTCTACCAGGGCAGGTTGCCACGGAGGACATTGAGATGTTCACGCGAAAAGCTGCGTTTTCGGCCCACCGCCGCGCCGCCGTGATAGCGACAATTGCGGCGGTGGCGGTGACGGCGGTCGAGCCGTCGCTGGCTCTCGCCGGGCCTGCCCCATCGGGCAAAGGCCTGTCGGCGGCAACCGCGACCAGCGATGCCACTGACTTCAGCGCCTGCCGCGGCGGCGGTGGCGCTGCCGCAGCCGCAGCTTTTGCCGGTATTGTCGGGACCGGACTTGCGATCGCCGCAGCGCAGAGCCGCCCCGCCTACTACGGCTACTATGGCGGCCCCGTCTATTACGGCGGAGATCCATATTATTATGGCGGTGGTCCCTACTATTACGGCGGATATGGCTATGGCGGCGTGCCCTACTATCGGGGCCATCCCTTAGCCAGTTGGTAACCGCAAATTTGTGCAACCAATTAATCCGCCGGTCACTGTGGCTGGCGGATTTTTGCTTGTTGGCACTGGCCCGTTAACACGCTGACCACGGCTTTGGATTAGTTTCAGGGAATGAGTGATTCGCTCGAACGGCTTTATCTGGCGGTGATCGCGGCCAAGGATCTCGATCCGGCAATTTCGCGAACCGCACGGCTGTTTCAGCGCGGCCCGGCCAAGATGGCCAAGAAGCTTGCCGAAGAAGCCATCGAGGTCGTGATCGACGCGGTTAACGGCAATCCCGATGCGGTGATCCGGGAAAGCGCCGACCTTCTCTATAATCTTACCGTCTTGTGGGCCTCGGCGGGTGTGCAGCCCGAGGACGTCTGGCGCGAGATGGAGCGGCGCGAAGACCTGCTCGGAATAGCCGAGAAGCTGCCGAAATCCGCGGTCAAAATGCCGAAGGTCTCGCCGTCGCGGGCCGCACGGCGACCGATTGTCGCGCTTGAAGGCCGCGGCCTGCGCAAGCGGCACTAAGTCTCATCCAATTCCTCAATTCGCGCCATGGACAAATCCGCTCCATGGTGGTTCATCGCGCCATGCTGAGACGGATCTACGACTGGTGTATCGATGCTGCCGACAAGCCTTACGCGCTCTGGATTCTGGGAGCGGTATCGTTCGCCGAGAGCTCGTTTTTTCCGGTGCCTCCGGATGTCATGCTGCTTCCGATGTCGCTTGCGCGTCCGCGCCACGCCTGGCTGTTCGCGACCTGGTGCACGATCGCTTCCGTTGCCGGAGGTGTGCTCGGCTACGCGATCGGCGCCTTGCTCTATGACTCGCTCGGGCAGTGGCTGATCAATCTCTACGGTCTGGGCGGCAAGGTCGAAGCCTTCCGCGCTTCCTATGCCGAGTGGGGTGCCTTGATCATCATTGGCAAGGGTCTGACGCCGATCCCCTA
>VAZH01000297.1 GCA_005884465.1 Alphaproteobacteria bacterium
TATGAGCGCGCACGGCCCGATGCCGCGATCGGCGTGGATTTTCCCCGCACTGGCGGTCATTCTTTTCGCCGCAACTACCGCGCTCCGCTTTACCTTCACGCCGTCGCCCGCCGGGCTGGTGTTCGCGGCGGCGCTGCTGGTGATCCTGTTCGGCACCGTGTTCGCGGCCGTCCACCATGCCGAGGTGATCGCCGAGCGGATCGGCGAACCCTATGGCACGCTGGTGTTGACCTTGGCGGTCACCGTCATCGAGGTCGCGCTGATCGCGACCATCATGCTTGG
>VAZH01000298.1 GCA_005884465.1 Alphaproteobacteria bacterium
CAGGTAGCCGGGTCAAACCTCTATCTCACTGTCCTGATCGTGCTGGCGACCATCACGCTGATCCTGCCCAACTATACGCTGACCGTCCCTGGGCCGATCTACTCGGCGGCACAGCTTGGCTTCGTCAGTGTCGTCACCGTCATTCTCTATGGCGTTTTTCTCTATACCCAGACTATCCGGCATCGAAATTATTTCATCAACGAAGCCGCCGGCGATGCAGATGACGGGGCAGACACTTCGAACCGGATGCTCGCCTTAAGCGTCCTGCTGCTCTTGGTTTCGCTGCTGGCGGTCGTGCTGCTCGCGAAAAAATTCTCACTCGTGGTCGATGCCGGCACCGCGCTGATCGGAGCGCCGCCGGCCTTCGCGGGCATTCTGGTGGCGCTATTGATCCTGTTGCCGGAGAGCGTCGCCGCCATCGCCGCCGCGCGCAAAAACGATCTGCAGAAGAGCATCAATCTGGCGCTCGGGTCGTCGCTGGCGACCATCGGGCTGACGATCCCGGCGGTCGCAATCACGGCCTACACGCTGGATATGCAGCTGGTTCTCGGGCTCAACGACCAGGAGATAGTGCTGCTGGTGTTGACGTTCGTCCTGAGCATGCTCACCTTCGTCACCGGCCGCACCAACATCCTGTTCGGGCTGGTTCACCTGGTGGTGTTTGCCGTGTTTGTATTCCTTGTGTTCGTGCCCTGAGGTCCGGAGAATAGCCACAATGAAAAGCGCCAAATCAGAGGTCCAGGTCGACACCCCGGAAGTCCGCGTTACCGAGTGGAGGCTGGCGCCGGGCAGCGCCACCGGCCACCACATCCATCAGCTGGATTACGTCATTGTTCCCGTGACCGCGGGCGAAATGACTATCGTGGCCCCCAATGGGGAGCGCTCCAGGGCTCAGCTTGGCCCTGGCAAATCCTATTTCCGCAAAGCCGGCGTCGAGCACGACGTGCTCAACGAGACCGCCAGTGAAATCGTATTCCTGGAAGTAGAACTGAAACCATAGCCGCGCCGGTGGCCGAATTGCCACTGATCCGTCGCAGTTGATCCCTTAATGCGCCTCAAAGTTCCCGCATCAAAATCGACGCGGAGTGGCCGGCATGCTGAAAAAATACGTCTCGAAATTTGCGATGGATATATTCCCGTCGGTGGCCGCGACTATTATCGGGGCCTACATCGTCAATCATTACATCGCCACCAAACCCGCAGCGAACGCGCCGGCCGCCGCGGTTTCGACCGCCGAACCGCAGGCCGAAGCCAAACCCGCGCCCGAAGCTGCAAAGGCCGGCAGCAAGGCGCCTGAGACCTCCGCCGACGTCGCCAACCTCCCTGAGCCGGGTATCAAGGCCAGGGGCATCTCTGAAAAGGCCGTGATCGAGAAAACGGCCGCCGAAAAGCCGATCGTGGTCGAAAAGCCCGTGGAGAAATCCGCCGATAAGCCGGCGGAGACCGCGAGCATTCCTGCGGGAACGCGCCGTCACCAGCCGGCGCCGCGCGAGAAGGCGGTCGCCAAGGCTGTTCCGGCGCCGGTGCCGCCTGCTGCGTCGGTTTCCGCACCTGTCGTTGCCGCGCCAGCGACTGTGTCTGCACCGCCGGTTGAGGCCACAATCGTTCCAGAGGAGCGTCGTGACGCCAACGATCTCGCGCGCGCGGCGATTGAGCGCCTGCGTGGCGGGAACGACGGTTCGCCGCGTGCGCAAGAAGCCGCTCGGATCCCGGATGCGCCTCGCGCGCAGGATCCGCCTCGTGTCGTGGCGGCGTCGCCGGTTCGGCCGCTTCCGCCACCGATCATGGTCTCCACGCCCACAACCCAGACCTTCGATTCATCCGGATCGTCGCAGATGAGGCCGCCTTACGCCGCGCGGATCGACGATCCGCGGCGGCCGACGCCCCCGGCGGACATTCCGGCCGTTTCGCCATCCGCGCCGCCGCTTGATCTGCATGCCGAGGCAGAGGAGCCTTCAAGGCGTGGACACACCACGGTCGCCGAAGACATGCTGTCAGCGGCGAAATCGGTATTTCACGCGGTATTGCCGAAAAAGCTCAGCGACTAGCTCAGAGCCTGATCGGTTCCGATTGGATCAGAACCCAGGCTCCAGCCTGTTTTGACGCGTTTTCTTTACGCGAACCGGTATCCACTTCGCTCGAGAACGCTCTAGAATGCGTCGTAGTTCTGGCCGGGCTTGCCGCCGACGCGGGTAAAGCCGTTTCGCGCCGCTTCGTCCTTGGGGCGAAGGTTGATGGCGCGGCTATATGAGCCGGCGGCCTTGGCCTTGTCGCCGAGACGTTCATAGGCAAGCCCCCGGGTAGTCCAGATCTGTGCGTTCTGCGGATCGGCCTGCGCCGCCTCCTCGAGATCGGCGGCGGCTTCCTTGATCTTGTCCAGCGCGAGGTAACTCACTGCGCGGGCCAGCAAAGGTTCGGCCCGCTGCGGCGTCAGGCCGTTCGCCGCGGTGAAATCATCGATCGCCAGCTGATGTTGCTGTTCGCTCTGATGGAGCAGGCCGCGGCTGTACAAGGCTTGCGCGTTGTAAGGATCGAGCGCGACCGCGTGATCGAACTCGGCGCGCGCCTCTTCGGTTTTTCCGGACCGTACCAGCGCCTGACCGCGCTGCGTGGCGGCCTGCGCGTCGCTCACCTCGGCTTCAGCCGGAGCCGCCTTGGGAACTGTCTCCTTGTCCGGCGCCGACGACCACGACCCCAGATCGAAAGAGCACCCGCAGAGCGCGATTGCGACCAGCAGCACCGGCGCGGACGCGCGCGGGCTTAAACGCGAAGCTCCGGAAAAAGCATAGGGAACCGGAATGGCCATCAATGCAGAACACTCGCGCGCTTATGCAGCATTGGTAGCCCGGCGTGTCGCAAAATGCATTAGCGCGTATTCCACACAAGTGGATACCGGTTTTGCGATTAGAATACGCGCAGACTACCAAAATAGGGCATTTTCCTACGCCAAGCCGGATTCCGGTTTGCCGCTGGAAAATGCTCGGCGCAAAAACAATGACGCGGGCACCAAGGCCCGCGTCATCGATTCAAATCTGAAAAAAGATAGCTCAGCGCGACCCGCGCGGACCCGCGCCCGGACCGCCACGGCCACCGCCCGGACCGCCGCGCTCGGCGCCAGGACCGGCGCCAAACACCGGCTTCGGCTTCATCGGCAGCAAGCCTTCGCGCTGCAGCTTCTTGCGGGCGAGCTTGCGCGCGCGGCGTACGGCTTCCGCCTTTTCGCGGGCTTTCTTCTCGGAGGGTTTTTCATAATGGCCGCGGAGCTTCATCTCGCGGAAAATTCCCTCGCGCTGCATCTTCTTCTTCAGCGCCTTGAGGGCTTGATCGACATTGTTATCGCGAACGAGAACCTGCACGCGGCATCCTCTTTCAATTGATCGGATTGGAATCTGGCAAAGCAAAAGGTGGCGAAAGGCCGCGCCCTTTACCTTGAGCGCGCGGATGTATCAGATCAAAGCGGGAATGTCCACCAGCGGGAAGGTGACGAGGACCACCAGGCACGGGAAAGCCGGCTATTTGGGCCCGATCAAGCGGTTTTTGGCGGTATGGCGTCGACCTGCGTCACATGTCCCATCTTCCGGCCCGGCCGTGCCTGACCCTTGCCGTAGAGGTGGACAGTCGCGCCGGGGATTGTGAGCCATTGCTGATAGCTATGGATATCGTCCCCGATCAGGTTGGTCATGGTGACAGGGCCGTGACGAACCGGCTTGCCGAGCGGCCAGCCGGCGATGGCGCGGATATGCTGCTCGAACTGCGAAATCGAGGCTCCGTCGAGCGTCCAGTGTCCGGAATTGTGCACCCGCGGCGCGATCTCGTTGACCAATAGTTTCGGCCCGCCGGGACCGGCCAATACGAACATCTCGACCGCGAGCACGCCGACATAATTTAGGGCGTTGGCGATGCTTTCGGCGATGATGCGCGCCTGTGCCGCCAGCGCATCGGAGATCGCAGCCGGCGCGCGCGAGATTTTCAGGATGTGGTCGCGATGTTCGTTCTCGGTGACGTCGAAGCATTCGACATGCCCGTCGGCGCTGCGCGCCGCGATCATTGAGACCTCGCGCTCGAAGGGAACGAAGGCTTCCAGGATGGCGGAC
>VAZH01000299.1 GCA_005884465.1 Alphaproteobacteria bacterium
CAGGCAATGCGCCACTCGCCATTCAAGCGGCCAAGATCACCATTGCGCAGGTACTGAAGGATCCCGACAAGCGCGACATGGACGCGATCAAACAGATCGGCCTTGCCTGCATGGACAGCGAGGATTTTCGCGAGGGCCGCCGCGCCTTCATGGAAAAGCGCAAGCCGCAGTTCAAGGGGCGATAGCAGTTGCACCAAAGCGTCCATTGATGCTGACGCAAATCTATGAAGTATCGACACCATCTGAAGCAGATGCCATATCCGGCTTGGGTATCGACCATGTCGGCGTGCTGGTCGGCAACGGCGCCTTTCCGAGAGAACGTTCGGCGCGGGAAGCCAACGCGGTCATGGCGGCGATAAGGGCATCGTCGAAGTCGTCGGCGCTGTTCCTGTCGGCAGATATCGCGCTCATCGAGCAAATGGCTCGAGAGCTCAGGCCGACCATCATCCATCTCGGCGCGTCGACCGAACTCCTCCGACCCGAAAACGTCGTCGCTTTACGAAAGGTGCTTCCGAACCTCCTGTTGATGCGAAGCGTGCCAGTGACGGGGTCTGGAAGTATCGCGATCGCCAAGAGTTATGATGGCATAGTCGATTTTCTCCTGCTCGACAGCCATCGCGAAGGCGATGCGCAAATTGGCGCGCTAGGTGTTACTCATGATTGGAATATAAGCCGGCATATCGTCGAAACCGTTCGGACCCCGGTTATTCTGGCTGGCGGACTTGGCCCCGACAACGTCGTTGACGCGATCCTCGCCGTGAAGCCGGCAGGAGTCGATTCCAAAACTCGGACAGATTTGGTTGACACCCACACCAAGGACTTGACCAAGGTCGCGGCATTCAACAAGGCCGCGAAGGGCGCTGCACTGATGTGACGCCTCCCCTGAAATCGGTTCCCGTTACCGTTACAGCGCTGCGAGCACCGCCTTGACGATATCAGCGGTGCCGTTGCGGCCGCCGAATTCCATCGGCTTGATGCCGTCGGCATAGACCTTGTCGACGGCGCGCTCGATGCGCTCGCTGGCCTCAGTCGCGCTTTCGAGCCCGTGCTTGTCGGCCAGCCAGTCCAGCATCATGGCGGCGGAAAGAATCATCCCGGTCGGATTGGCCTTGCCCTGCCCCATGATGTCAGGCGCAGTGCCGTGGCAGGGCTGGAACACCGCATGGCGGTCGCCGATATCGGCCGACGGCGCCATCCCCATGCCACCGATCAGGCCGGCCGTCATGTCGGAGAGAATGTCGCCGAACATGTTCTCCATCACCATCACGTCGAAATCCCAGGGACGCTTGACGAGGAGCGCCGAGCAGGCGTCGACGTAGAGGCGGTCGGCTTTGACGTCAGGATGCCGCGCCGCTGCCGCGTCGAACATCTCGCGGAAGAACGCAAACGCCTTGAACACGTTGGCCTTGTCGACGCCCAGCCGAAATGAAAATTCGAACAAACGCTCCGAAGTCTTTCGCGTGATCACCAGGGTCTCGCGCGCCTCGGTATCGGTGACGATCCCCTTCCCCATCGACGCAAACAGGCCTTCGGTGGATTCCCTGATGACGATGAGGTCGATGCCGCGCCGATCGGCGCCGACGATCGGACTCGGCACGCCGGGAATAAGCCGCGCCGGGCGCACCCCGGCATAGAGGTCAAAATGGAAGCGCAGTTCCACCTGCGGCATGATTTCGGTGTTGTCGGGATAGCGCACCGACGGCAATCCGCAGGCGCCGAGCAAAATCGCATCCGCTTCGTCGCACAGCCGCACCGTGCTGTCAGGCATCGACTTGCCGGTCGCGAGATAATGGTTGGCGCCGGCCGGCGCCTCGGTAAAGCGAAATTTCAGATCCGAGGTCTTTTCGATCTTGCGCAGGATCTCAAGCGCCGGCGCCATCACTTCAGGGCCGATACCGTCGCCGGCAAGCACGGCGATGCGGAACGCGTCGTTGGCTGACATGGAATTTCCTTAACGGAGCCGAGAGATGATAGTCGTCATTGCGAGCCAACGGGTCGCGCGAATGCGCGCCCGATGACAGGCTCAGCGAAGCAGTCCATCTTGCCACAAAATGGATTGCTTCGTCGCTGCGCTCCTCGCAATGACGGAGGTACCTAACGCACAAGACCGCACTTACGGCGTAAGCACCGCGCGCCCGACCAGCCGGCCCTTCTGCAGGTCGACCAGCGCCTCATTGGCTTTTGCCAGCGGCATCGGCGTCACCGGAATGGGGGCGATTTTCTTGGAGCGAACGAGATCGAGCAATTCCTGCGTCTCCCTGAGATTGCCGACATAGCTGCCCTGATGGTGATCGCCTTGATCGGAATCAGCGGCAGCGCCCACGGCGCGCCGCCGCCGAACAGGCCGACGATCACCAGCTTGCCGCCCTTGGTCAGGCAGTCGAAACCGAGTTGCGTGGTCTTGGGGTTGCCGACGAGATCGATCACCGCACGGATCGGCCCGCCGGCCTTGCTGGCGAGTTGCTCCAGCGCGTCGGGCGCGGCGCCGTCGACGGTCGCGAGCGCGCCGGCTTTTTCCGCCGCTTCCCGCTTGCGCGCATCGATATCGACGACGATCGCGCCCTTGCCGCCCATCGCTTTCAGGAGCGACAGCGCCATCAGGCCGAGGCCGCCGGCGCCGAAAATAACGATCGGTGTGTTGAAACTGGCCTCGACCTTCTTCAGCGCGCTGTAGGTGGTGACGCCGGAGCAGGCGTAGGGCGCGGTCGCCACCGGATCGAGCCCCTTCAGATTCAACAGATAACGCGGATGCGGCACCGTCATGTGGTCGGCATAGCCACCATCGCAGTAGACGCCGAGCGAATTGGGTTTCAGGCACATATTCTCTTCGCCGGCAAGACAGGTTTCGCATTTGCCGCAGCCGAGCCAGGGATAGACCAGCGCGACGTCGCCGACTTTGAGATCGCCCAAATCGCCGGCCCTGACATCCGGCCCGAACGCCAGCACTTCGCCGACCGTCTCATGGCCCATGGTTCGCGGCAGCGACACGCCGCGATCCTTCAGCGACAGCGGTTTTCGTCCGTGGCCGAGATCGTAGCCGCCTTCCCAGATGTGCAGATCGCTGTGGCAGACGCCGGCCGCCTTCACCTTGATCAACACCTGCGTTCCTGACGGCTGCGGCGTCGGCTGATCCACCTCTGTCAATGGGGCATTGAAATCGGTGACCTGGAAACTCTTCATCGCGTCTCTCCCGTCAATCGTTCTTGCTCTTGGCCCGACATTGCCAGGCATTCTGGTGCCGTTGTTAGAGGTTTAACCGGCTGCGATCAATGGATGATGGCAGGCGACGTACTGGTCCGGCGCCACGGGGCGAAGCTCCGGTACTTCATCGATGCATCGCTGATCCGCTCTGGGGCAGCGGGTACGAAAACGGCAGCCCGAGGGCGGTGCAATCGGCGACGGCGGCTCACCGACCGGCACGCTTTCGGCAGGCCGCACGTCCGGATCTGGCACTGGGATCGCCTCGATCAGGAGCGCGGTATAGGGATGCGCCGGGTGAGCGAATAGTTGCTCGGACGGGCCGACTTCGCACAGCCTGCCGAGATACATAACGGCGACCCGGTCGCTCACCGCTTTCACCACAGCAAGATCATGGGCGATGAACAGCAGCGTCAATCCAAAGCGCGCCTTCATGTCTTCCAGCAGATTGAGGATCTGAGCGCGAATCGAAACGTCGAGCGCCGAAACCGGCTCGTCGCAGATGATGAATTCGGGATTGAGCACGAGCGCGCGCGCAATGCAGATGCGCTGGCATTGTCCGCCGGAAAATTCATGCGGCAGGCGTCCGATTACCAGAGAAGGATCGAGGCCCACTGCACTGAGTACCTCGCAGACGAGCTTTTGCCGCTTTTTTGGATCTTTGACGCCCGATATCACCAGCGGCTCGGCAATGATCTCGCCGATGCGCCGCCTCGGGTTTAACGAAGCGATCGGATCCTGGAAGATAAGTTGCACCCGCTGGCGCATCCGCCGCAGGGTGTCGCCGTGCATCGCCGTAAGGTCGTGGCCGTCGAACAGAACGCGCCCGGAGACGGCCTGACTCAACTGCAGCACCGCGCAACCCAAAGTGGACTTGCCGCAGCCGGACTCTCCGACCAGACCAAGCGTCTCGCCGCGCGCTACCTGCAGGCTTACGTCGGATACCGCGTGTACAGTCTTGCCGCCCACCGCATACTCAACGACGAGGTTCTGCACCTTGAGAAGCGGATCGCGCTGGGATTGCTGGGTTTCCTGCATCATGCGCAGACGCCGGCTGTGACCTGAATGGGATGAAAGCAGGCATATTGGTGATCCGGCGATTCTGAAGCGGCGAGCAACGGCTTCTCTCGATAACATCGCCCGGCCGCATAGCGGCAGCGCGGCGAAAACGAGCAACCCTGGATCGGTCGGGTCGGATCGGGCGGGCGCCCCGAAATCGCAGGCAAAGGCGCATGCGGAGCGGCGTCGATCTTCGGTATCGCCGCAAGCAGCGCCTCGGTGTAGGGCATATGCATTTTCTTGAACAGCACGGGCGTCGGCGCGCGTTCTACGACGCGCCCGGCATACATCACCGCCACGTCGTCGGTTCGGCCAGCGACCACGCCGAGATCGTGCGTGATCAGGATCATCGCCATGTGCCGGCGTCGTTGTTCGCGCGCCAGCAGATCGAGAATTTGGGCCTGAATAGTCACGTCAAGCGCCGTGGTCGGCTCATCGGCGATCAACAATTTGGGCTCGCATGACAGCGCAATCGCGATAGCAACCCGCTGCCGCATGCCGCCCGAGAGCTGATGCGGATATTGCATCAATCTTTGCTGCGGCGCGGGAATGCCGACCGCGCCAAGCAACTCCACGCTGCGCCATTTCGCGGCGACGCTATCAAGTTCGAGATGCTCCTGAAGCGTTTCGATCAACTGGGTGCCGATGGTCAAGACGGGATTGAGCGAGGTCATCGGGTCCTGGAATACGACCGCGAGCGACCTGCCGCGAAGTTTGCGTAACCGTTCGGGATCAAGGCGCACCAGATCCTGCCCATCAAACATCACGCGGCCGGAAAGTTTTGCCTTTTTCGGCAACAGCTGCAGGATGGCGCGCGAAAGCATGGTCTTGCCGCAGCCGGATTCGCCGACAATACCGAGCGTCCGGCCGGCGCCGATGTTCAGATCGATCTGATCCACCGCGCGAAGATTGCCGCGTGGGGTCGGCAGGTCGACCGACACATTCTTGACGGAAAGCAATGCAGGCTCGGTCACAGCGCACCCTGACGCGGATCGGTGAAGGCCCTCAGCGTATCGCCGATCAGATTGAACGAAAGCACGGTCAGGAACATCGTAATCGCAGGAATGAAGGCGAGGCTCGGCGCTACGTCGAGGCTTTCGCGCCCCTCCCCGATCATGCTGCCCCAACTCGATATCGGAGGCGGCACCCCGAGGCCCAGGAAGGACAAGGCCCCTTCGACCACGATAAAGACGGCAACGCCGAGCAGGAAAAAGGCAACCAGCGGCAGAAAGACATTGGGCAATAGTTCGCGCAGCAGGATGCGCGCATGCGTCGCGCCCAGCGCTTGCGCTGCAATCACGAATTCGCGCCGCGCCAGAGTGAGGGTTGCGGCGCGCGCGACGCGCATGAAAGCGGGAATGCCGAGCACCCCGAGAATGCAGGTGAGATTGAGCAGGGATTGCCCGAGATAGGCCGTCACCGCCAGCGCCAGGATCAACGGCGGAAATGCGAGCAGCACATCCATGCTGCCGACCACCAGCGTTTCAAGGCGGCCGCGAAAATAACCCGCCAGCATGCCAAGCGCGCCACCGATCGTGACCCCGATCATTGGCGCACAAAGACCAACAATGAGAGATATCCGCGCGCCATAGATAAGCCGGGCCAGTTCGTCCCGCCCGAGTCCGTCGGTACCGAGCCAGTGCAGAGGCGAGGCCGGCGCCCGCCGCTCCAACATGTCCATGTCGGTCGGACTCGGTAACGGCAACACGCCGACAAGTCCCGCGGCGGCGAATACGAGGATGATCCAGGCGATCGCCGCCCAGAACAGCGGGCCTAGCCGGCGCGTCCGCTTGACCGGACTGACGGCGACATCCTCGTCGATGCTGAGCTCAAGCGTGGCCATAACGGATCCTGGGGTCGAGGATGGCGTAGAGCATCGACGATGAAGTTCATGATCACGAAGCCTGCGGCGACCAACAGCACCGCGCCCTGCAAGATGATCAAGTCGCGGGTATAGATGGCGCCGACAAGAAGCCGGCCAATGCCGGGCAAGGCAAAGATTGTTTCCACGATCACCGCGCCGCCGATCAATCGCCCGATGTTGATGCCGGTTATCGTGACGAGGGTCAGCGATGAGGGTTTCAGGGCGTGCACGAAAAGGATGCGCGACGGCTTCAGCCCCTTGGCTTTGGCCATCGCGATGTAGTCTTCCTGCAGCGTCGCGATCATGTCGGAGCGAAGCACGCGCATGATTCCCGGCCATTCGGCGAGCGCGAGCGTCAGCGCGGGCAGCACGAGAAAGCGCAGATTTCCGACCGGATCCTCCTGGAACGGCACGTAACCGGTAGCCGGCAACCATCGAAGCTCCACCGCAAACAGGTAGATCAACAGAATTGCAGACAAGAATGTCGGCACTGACAGCATGCCGAAGGCGGTGCCGGTCATGAAGCGGTCGAAAACGCTGCCGCTGCGTACCGCGCAAGCGATGGCAAAGGGAACGCCGATGGCGAGGCCAATGATCTCAGCCAACACCATCAGCTCGAACGATACCGGCAGCCGTTCGGCCACGGCTTGCAGCACGGTCTGTCCGGTACGGAACGATCTTCCTAAATCGCCTTGCAGCACGTGGCCCAGCCAGCCGAGGTAACGCCACCAGACCGGCTGATCGAGCCCCATGTCATGGCGCAATGCCTCGACCTTCTCCGGCGTCGCCTGATCGCCAAGGATCACGTAAGCGAGATCGCCCGGCAGCAGCGAGGCGATCAGGAATGTCAGTAGCGATACGGCGACCAGAACCGGCACCAGGTACAGGAGCCTTCGGGCGACGAAGCCGAGCATGCCAGGCTATTCCATCCAGACGTTCGATACGTCGATCACCCCGCTATAGATCTTCGGCAATCCCTTCAGTTTGGCGCTTGAGATCGCGTAATAGGTGTTCTGGAAGGTCCAGAACCAGATCGCCTCCTGATTGATGAGCCGGCTGATCGCGCAATAATCCTCGATGCGCTTTTCCGGGTCTGCAGTTACCCGCGCGTGCTCGAGCAACTTGTCCAGCTCGGGATTGGAATAATTGGCGAGCGCGACCGGGCTGCCGGTATGGAAATTCGCGTACATCTGCGGGTCGGGATCAGCGAGATCGACGATCCGCCACGGCGTCAATTGAAACTGACGCATAAAGGCGCGCGGCACGATGGTGGCCTGATCGACCTGCTCGATCTCCATGTTGGCGCCGACCTGCTTCCAGAACTGTTGCAAGACTTGACCGACATTGCGCCCGCGCGGCGTCGGGGTCACGATCATTTTGAATTCGACTGGTTTGCCGTTGTCCTTGATCAGCGCTTTGGCCTTTTCAATATCGTTGGGAAGCGCGCCGTCGTCCTTGCACTTGACCCAGGAGCCGTCGCCATAGGGGTTGCTGGCCGGCCGGGCCAGGCCATTGGTAATCGCCTGCGACATCTTCTTGCGGTCGATCGCCATCACCAGCGCCTGGCGCACGCGCACATCGTCGAAGGGGGCGACCTTGGTATTGAAGGCGTAGACCTGAGCTCCGGACCCGGTATAGGTGTGGACTGTCATCTTCGGATCTTTTTGCGCTCTTTGAATATTGTCCGCATCGTACTCATCGTCCCAGACGATATCCGCTTCACCGGATTGCAGACTGGCGAAGCGCGACTGCGCATCCGGCAGCGGTTTTAGGATAATCCGGTCGAGGTAGGGATGACCCTTGTTCCAATAGTCCGGATTCTTTTCCAGAACCATTCGATCGCCCGCGGTCCATGACTTCAGGACGTACGGTCCGGTACCGACGGGATTGCGGTTGTAGTCGTCGCCCTTGGTCTTCCACGCCGTCGGCGACTGGATGACATTGTTGGAACTCTGGATGGTCAAAAGTGCTGGCTGGTTCACCGCCGGATCGTTCAGATTGTAGACCACCGTGAGTTCGTCGGGCGCCTGTACGTCGTGGACGTAGGCGATGTAAAAAGCACAGCGGCATTTGTTGGCCGGGTCCTTCTGCCGGTCGAAATTGGCCTTCACCGCTTCGGCATTGAAGGGTGTGCCGTCGTGAAATTTGACGCCGGGCCGCAGCTTGAAGGTCCAGATCTTGAAATCTTCCGAAGGTTCCCAGGACAGTGCGAGCTTCGGCTGCACCTTGCCCTCGTCGTCGAGATAGACCAGCGTATCGAAAATCGCCGCCGCCGCGGTTTCCGCCGCCGTATCGAAGACGCCGACTTTCAGCGGATCGAACCCGGGAATATCGGCCTCAAGGCCGACGGTGATGCTGCCGCCCTGCTTTTGGGCGCTGGCGGGGCTTGCCAACAAAGCAATGCCAGATGCCGCAACAAGAAAAACTTGCGCAAACACGCGCGAGCGGATTGCTGCCTTCATTGATGCTTCCTCCAAGATGCCGTACGTCCGGTATTCCGGATCGTTGGTGACTGTCGTCAGATTGGCTGGAATCCCAGGCTCCGGCAAGGCCGGAGGCGGGCGGCGGATGAAAAGCCGCAGGTCCTGTGCTGTCGTCGAAATGCTCTTCCCGTCAGCGCCGCTCCGCCGCCAGGGATTTCCCCGTGAAGGCCGAGATTTCATCTTCCGAGAGGCCGGTCTCTCGGAGAAAGGCAACGCTGTGCTCGCCCAGGGTCGCCATCCGCTTTGCCGCGGAGACATTGGCGCCGGACATACGGAACGGCA
Source organism: Alphaproteobacteria bacterium (assembly GCA_005884465.1). Lineage (GTDB taxonomy): Bacteria > Pseudomonadota > Alphaproteobacteria > Rhizobiales > Xanthobacteraceae > Bradyrhizobium. The sequence continues at coordinate 8,887 of VAZH01000299.1, forward strand.
GGTTGAGAACCTTGAACGTGCCGCCGCCATCCCTGACCTCGGACAGTGCGCCGCGATGGGCAATTTGCGGATCGCGTAGCGCTTCGGCGACCGTGCGATAGGCCGAACAGGGAACGCCGTGACCATTCAACTCAGCGAGGCATTTTTCGGTCGTCAGCGTGCGCGACCACGACTCTACACCGTTCATTAATTCAGCCCAGTTGTCGCGGCGGTCGGCGTATATCGCAAAGCGCGGATCGGCAATCCACTCGGGATGACCGATGACCATGACCAGGCTCTGGAACGTCTTCTCGCTCGCGATCGCCAGCATCACATATCCATTCGCCGTTTCGACCGGCCCGAACATCGGCCGCTGCGTTGGCCTCACCTCGAATTGCGACCACTGCAATTCATTCAAGGTCAGGCTGAGCATCGATTCGAGCATCGATACGTCGATGTACTGGCCTTTTTGACTGCCGTGCCGCTGATACAACGCCGCCGAAATGGCACCGAATGCATAGATGCCGGTAACGACATCAGCAAGATAGATACCGCAGCAGTCCGGCCGCGATCGCCCGGGCTGGTACGCGAGGTGGGCCATATCGTAGCCCGAAGCGGCATGAATGACAGGCGCGTAAGCCGGCAGTTCAGCAGACGGGCCGGTCTGACCATATCCGGAGATCGAGCAATAGATCAGTTTCGGATTGAGCTCTCGCAGCGAGCCGTAGTCCAGCTTCAATCTGCGCATCACGCCGGGGCGAAAATTTTCGACGAGGATGTCAGCGCTCACGACAAGCCGTCGGATGATTTCGACCGCGTCGGGCGATTTCAGATCGAGAACGAGACTTTTCTTGCCGACATTGAGCTGGCCGAACGCGGCGGAGAAGCCGTTGCGAACCG
>VAZH01000300.1 GCA_005884465.1 Alphaproteobacteria bacterium
CCCTCGCATGGCGCGGTTGCGCGACAATCTGGCGCGGCTGGGACTGGAGGTGGACACCGTGGTGACGGATGCCACCGAGTGGCAGGGCGGAAACAGCAAGGGCGGCTTCGACGGCATATTGGTTGACGCCCCCTGCACCTCGACCGGCACCATCCGCCGCCACCCTGATGTTGCCTGGCTGCGTCAGGAAGCGGATATCGCCGCGCTCACGGCGCTGCAGAAACGCTTGCTGCAAAAGGCGGTCGCGCTGCTCCGGCCGGGTGGGACGCTGGTCTACTGTACCTGTTCGCTGGAACCGGAAGAGGGCGAGCAGGCCATCTCAGCTCTTCTGGCGGCCGAACCGGCGGTGCGCCGCGCCCCGATCGGGGCCGGCGAGGTCGCGGGCCTCACCGGGATCCTGACCGCCGAAGGCGACCTGCGGACACTGCCGTGCCACCTGCCGCATCCAGACCCCCGCTTGGGTGGGCTCGACGGCTTTTACGCGGCGCGGCTGGTTAAATCCTGATTTTGCATCGCGTTTTCGCCCTCGCGGCGCTGATTCGCACCTTTTCAAGATGGTGTCTTGGCCGCGTTTCCGGATTAAAAGGATTCGCGGAAAATTCTCCCAGCCAAGGTAGGGCGTGTCGGTCGCTCAACGCAGACGCATTTCGACGCTGATCATGGGCCGCTTCGCGCGGAACCTGATCGCGCGCGCAAGCGGCGGCTCGGTGGCGCTGTCGCGGCTGTGGCCGGGCCGCACCGATCGCCTGATCATCGCCCCGCATGACCTGCGCACCGCCGACGCCACCCGCGCGGCTGAAATCTATGCCGGCCGCTTCGTGTTCGCCGGCAAGATCGTGACCTGCCACGGGCGCTCGATCTTCGATCTCGAGCCGCCATCGGAAGACTGGGAGGTGGCGCTGCTCGGCTTCGGCTGGCTGCGGCACCTGCGCGCCGCCGACACCGCGCTGACCCGCGCCAACGCCCGCTCGCTGGTCGACGACTGGATTTCAAATCCGGCGCAGAAGCGGCGGCCGGTGGGCCGCCGCGCCGACGTGCTGGCGCGGCGCGTGATCTCGCTGCTGTCGCAGGCCCCCTTGGTGCTCGGCGACACCGACGGCAAATTCTATCGGCGCTATTTGCGCGGACTGACCCGCGAAATCCGCTATTTGCGCTACACCATGCTGGATATTCCCGACGGCGTGCCGCGGCTGCAGGTCTTGATCGCGCTTTGCTACGCCTCGCTCTGCCTCGCCAACCAGGCACGCCACATCCGCGCCGCGACGCGCAAACTTTCCGACGAACTGCAGCGCCAGATATTGCCCGATGGCGGGCACATCTCGCGCAATCCCGGCGCGCTGATCGAGTTATTGATCGACCTGTTGCCGCTGCGGCAGACCTTCGCCGCGCGCAACATCGCCCCGCCGTCGGCGCTATTGAACGCGATCGACCGCATGATGCCGATGCTGCGCTTCTTCCGTCACGGCGATGGCAGCTTCGCGATGTTCAACGGCATGAGCAGCGCGCCATCCGATTTGCTGGCGACCCTGCTCGCCTATGACGATACCCACGGCGCGCCGATGGCGAACATGCCGCATACCGGCTTTCAGCGGCTCGATGCCGGCGCGATGACCGTGATCATGGACACCGGCCCGCCGCCGGCGGCGAGCGTCAGTCGCGACGCCCATGCCGGCTGCCTCTCGTTTGAATTGTCCTCCGGGCCGAGCCGGATCGTCATCAATTGCGGCATGCCCACCACCGGCCGCGACAACTGGCGCAGCTTTGCCCGCGGCACCGCGGCGCATTCGACGCTGACCTGCCACGATACGTCGTCGTGCCAGTTCGTCGAGCTCTCGGCGATGAAGCGGTTCCTGCAGGGCGCGCCCGTCGTCAGCGGCCCGGCCAACGTGGAAAGCTATCGCGAAGTGGTCGCCAACGGCGTGCTGCTGACCACATCGCATGACGGTTACCTCTCCCGCTTCGGCGTGGTGCATCGCCGGCTGTTGATGGTGGCGCATGACGGCTCCAGGCTCGACGGCGAGGACACCGTGTCGCCGGCGCCGGGCGCCCGGATCAAGGGAACCGAAACCGACTACGCGCTGCGGTTTCATCTGCACCCGTCGGTGAAGGCGAGCCGGCTCAGCGACGGCCGCGGCGTCATGCTGGTGCTGCCGAACCGCGACGTCTGGACCTTCGAGGCGCTCGACGACAACGTCGAACTGGAAGACAGCGTGTTCCTGGCGGGAAATGACGGCCCGCGCCGCACCGCCCAGATCGTGATTCGGCAGGATGCGCGGCATGCTGCCTCGGTCCGCTGGAGCTTCGTGCGCTCGACGACGTCGCCCTCGGCGACAGCGGCCAAACGCAACGCCCGTCGCGAGCCGGAATTGCCGCTGTAGGAAAACCCCGACAGGCTCGACGCCACTGAAGGAGAAGGAGCAAGCATGATCCATGCGGCAAAGCGCGGCAAGAACCGCTGTCCTACTCATCCTGGGGCGCTGCTTCGCGATGACATCATCCCGGCGACCGGCCGGACCAAGGCGGAAATCGCCGGCTTGCTGGGGATTTCGCGCCAGCACCTTTACGACATCCTGCGGGAACGAAAGCCGGTATCCCCAGCCATCGCGGTTCGCCTCGGCAAGCTTTTTGGCGATGGCGCGGGAATCTGGACGCGGATGCAGGCCGCTTACGATACCTGGCATGCAGAGCGAACCGAAGATGTCAGCCGCATTCCGACCATCAGGACCAAGGCCGCCTAAGACGAAAGCTTCGGAGATATCGCAGCGAATAAACCGCCTGCAATTTCCAAGGTGCCCGAGCCGGCCGCGGTTCCACCCCGCATCAAATCGTGCTACCCGGCGCATTGTTTCGTAGGACCAAACCATGACCGACCACCGCGTGACCCGTGCTCTGTTGTCCGTCTCCGATAAATCCGGACTGATCGAATTTGCGCGTGCGCTCGCCGGCTACGGCATCGATCTCGTCTCCACCGGAGGCACCGCCAAGGCGATTGCAGCCGCGGGATTGAAAGTCACCGACGTTTCGGAACTGACGGGTTTTCCGGAAATGATGGACGGACGGGTCAAGACGCTGCATCCGAAGGTGCATGGCGGTTTGCTCGCTATCCGAGACAATGCCGAACACAAGCAGGCGATGAAGAGCCACGGCATTGCGCCGATCGACCTGCTGGTGGTCAATCTCTATCCGTTCGAGGCGACCGTCGATAAAGGCGCCGGCTTCGAGGAGTGCATCGAGAATATCGATATCGGCGGTCCCGCGATGATCCGCGCCGCGGCAAAGAACCACGATGACGTCGCAGTCGTCGTCGAACCGCAGGATTATCAGGCCGTGCTCGAGGAACTCGCCGCCAACAAGGGCGCGACCACGCTGGGACTGCGCCGCCGGCTTGCCGCCAAAGCCTACGCCCGCACCGCGGCCTATGACGCCGCGATCTCGAACTGGTTCGCCGCTCAACTCGAGACCGACGCACCGGATTATCGCGCTTTTGGCGGACGGCTGATCCAGGCGCTGCGCTACGGCGAAAACCCGCACCAGACGGCCGCATTCTATCGGATGCCCGACAAGCGCCCGGGAGTGGCCACGGCGCGGCAAGTGCAGGGCCGCGAGCTGTCCTACAATAACATCAACGACACCGATGCTGCCTATGAATGCATCGCCGAATTCGACGCGGCGCGCACCGCGGCCTGCGTGATCGTCAAGCACGCCAATCCGTGCGGCGTCGCCGAAGGACCCGACCTCGTCAGCGCTTATCGCAAGGCGCTGGCCTGCGATTCGACCTCGGCCTACGGCGGCATCGTCGCGCTCAACCACACGCTGGATGCCGACGCCGCGCGCGCCATCACCGAGATCTTCACCGAAGTGATCATCGCGCCGGACGCCACCGAAGAAGCCATCGCCATCGTCGCGGCGCGAAGAAACCTGCGGCTGTTGCTGGCGGGCGCTATGCCCGATCCACGCGCGGTGGGCCTGACCGCCAAAACCGTTGCCGGCGGTTTATTGGTGCAGAGCCGCGACAACGCCGTGGTCGATGACA
>VAZH01000301.1 GCA_005884465.1 Alphaproteobacteria bacterium
TCGCATTCGGCGGATAAGTTCGAGTTACCACGAAGACGGCGGCAAACAGCACGGCCAGCCGCAATGGGAAGTTACGGACGGAAACTGCGCACGCGACCAGTGCAACTACCGCACCCCAGACGATCCAGTTATAGGGTGGAATGACCGAGAAACCTTGGTGCAGCCCGGGCAGCGCAACGATCACAACAAGCGCAACGAGCATGACAACAAGCCGGGCTTCGTTTTGCTTCGGCCAGCCGAGCCCGGGCCGCGCCAGCGCCGCCGCAACCACCAGAAGCGGGTATTCTGCGATCCATGAAAAGACACGGGGAGCGATCAAGCCCGAAAAAATTCCACCGAGCACGCCGCCCAGCGACATGCAGAAATAAAACCGCGTGAGATAGGCCGCTTGCGGACGCGTGGCGGCCATCAAGCCGTGGCATATCATCGCCGTGACGAAGAACGTCAGCAGGTGGAGCGCAACATCGATGGTCAGCCACGTGCGGATTTCCAGCGCGAGCGTCAGCACGAGCAGGGCCAGCAAGAACGGCTGCAGCTTGATCCAGCTGGCTTCTCGGACAAACCTGCGCTGGCTGAACACCAAAATGAAGCTGATCAAGTAAAGCGAAAGCGGAAGCACCCAAAGAAATGGCGCGGCAGCGACATCCGCCGTGATGTGGGTTGTCGCCGCGATCATCAATGCTGACGGCACGAAGGCGAGCGCCACCCAATAACCCATGCGGCCAAACGCCGGGGCGGCCTCTGTCGACTGCGCCCGCGGCAAAACGGCCTTGCCTTCGCGGCGGAAGAACACCAAACCTCCACATAATGCGATCAGCGCGATAAGCAGGTAATAGCCGGAGCGCCAGATGCTGCCCTGGAAGCTGAGTGTTGAAAATGGTTCGGCAGCGAACGGGTACGCGAATAATGCCAGAAGGCTTCCGATATTGCTCGCCGCGTAAAGAAAATAGGGATTTTCAGCCTGTGCAAGACCGGAGCGAGCGAACCAGGCTTGCAGCAGCGGCCCGTTGGCGGACAGCGCGAAGAAAGGAAAGCCGATGGAAACGCTGAACAGGCCGAGCAAAAACAATTGCTCGCGGTCGGATGGCGGCAAGCCCCAGCCTTTGGCAATGGCAACGGGGAGAAAAACGGCTCCGCCCAGCATCACCGCGAGGTGGATGAGCAAAGCGAGCGGACCACGTACAAAGCGGGTCAGAATATCGGCATATGCGTAGCCGAGCAGCAGGATGCCTTGAAAGAATACCATGGCCACCGACCATACCGATGGCGAGCCGCCAAACCGCGGCAACACCATTTTCGTGAACATGGGCTGCACCGCGAACAACAATGCTGCACTGAGGAAGATCGCCGCGGTATAGATCGGAATGATCAAAACTGATGAACTATTTGTCTTGACGGGCGTGGCTTCGCTTCGGTTGCTCGCAGACATTCGTGCCACTCTAATCATTCCTTCCAGACTTATTGCTATAGAGTGACCCTATCGCGCGTAAGCTGACCTTCGAATGAACAATATACGGACGTCTCTGAAATTAAGCCGCCCAATTCTTGAACTCAATAACGTTCGGGATTTGGAAGTAGATCGATTTTAGGCCCTGCCGGTTCGATCGCATGGCGTGGTCTGTTCTTGGCGAGCCGCCAGGCTACTTTCGACGATAAGAAGTCCGGTACTGACGAGCTGGCGAACAGCGGGGGCCGCTTTCCACCTGCCAGTGCGCTTCATCTCGGTGATATTTGACCAAAGGAAAAGAAACGCGCACAGTCCCAATGCGGTGCAGCCGGAAGTGGCGGTGGCCGTCAAGAGAATGGCGACAACCCAGCCCATGCTTCCCAAGGCTGCACGACAACCAGGGAGATGGAACATGCCGCTTTACATGTATCAGGCAGCCTACACTGCAGAATCCTTAGCCGCCCAGCTCAAGAAGCCGGAGAACCGAGTTGAAGCCGTGGGCCGTGCCGCCTGCGAGGCCGTCGGGGGCAAGCTCGTTGGTGGTTGGTATTGCTTCGGTGACTACGATCTCGCCATCGTCGCCGATGTCCCGAACAACGAGAGCATGGCTGCGATCGCGCTGGCCATTGCCGCGGGAGGCGCCCTCAAGTCCGCCAAGACGACCGTACTGATGACCGGGGCCGAGGCGGTAGCGGGCATGAAGAAGGCCGACGCGGTCGCCAAGGTCTATAAGCCGGCCCGTTAGGCAAGTCGCGGGGCCCGATGTCGGCCTGGTGGCAAACGGTCTTTGATGAAACGGACTTCCTCTAGCCCTTGATTGAAGGCGGCTACATAGCAATGCTAAGGAAACCGATCACCCGCGGCTCGTTCGCTGAATGACTAATACTAAGTCGCGATTTAAAGAGACAAAGGCCCGCTTTGCAGCGGGCCTTTTCCTTTCGCTTGCGAGAAACGCAAGCAGCACTTTTCAAGTCCAGTTGCAAATCAGCGAACCGAAGCTCGAATTGTTTTCCGCGGCATACACGCTGGGTATCACTGGGAAACGGCCCAGCGGACGAGCAGGGCCGTTTCCAGAATCGAGTCTGCTCAGCAGCGCCCTTGCTTCCAAAGACCAGGGGGGCAGCCCCGACCATGCCAGCCGACTTTTCGCCCTCGGCTCCATCCGTGAGGTCGGGCAAATGCTCTGCCCCAGCCGTGACCGTGGCCGTGGCCACCCTTGACGAGAATGGCAGAGCTGTCGGTTCCGCCGATTACCGAATGCGCCGGAGCAATCGGCATGGCTGACACAGAAAATGCCGGCATTGCCACAAATGCACAGGCGGCAAAGCCGATCAACATCGAGCGTTTCATTGGCGTCTCCCTTCGCAGCCGCGGTAGCGGCGCCGCAGGATAATGCCACCGCCTTGCAAGGGTTCCCCAAGCTGGCGCCTCGAGAACCGCTACTCGCCGGTCTATTTGATCAAGCTAATCCAAACGCGCGAGATCGCGACGCGCTTAGCAGGACCCGATTCCAGGGACCGATTATTTTATGGCGTGGCGATCAATCCGTTAGCCGTTGCGACGATCCAGCGGTTGCCCCAACGCACGATCGAGTCAATGCGGCCCACCCCCGGCACCGTGTCTCCGCGCGTCACGGTCCAAACGCCGTCAGGGCCATCGAGAATTGCCGTTCCGCCGCGCACCTCACGGACTGTCCAACCCTCAATAGTCGTGGGCCTGGTCTCGGGCACCGGCACCATCATCTCGCGCGGCGGGACCGAGGATGGACTGGTGTTTGCTTGCACGACCGAGGCTGTGCGCGAGGATGCGGCGACCACGGGAGTGCCTAGCGAACCCGTCGTTGCCGGTGCTTTGCGAACAGGGCCCTCGGTCTTGGCGGCTGACTTTGCATCGGAGTCGGTGGACTTTGTTTCGGCGTCGGTAATACGACGCGAATACCTGACTTTCTGCGTCGCTGGGCTGGAGGCCGCCTCAAAAATTGAAAAACCATACCAGTTTGCGCCGCCGGCCCATCCAAGTCCAAACACGGCGACGAAAGCGGCCGCCAGAACCCACGCGCTGCGTCCGCGTCGGCCATCCCCGTTGGCCGACATCAAAACATCGTCTCGACTGCGACTGGACCAATCCCATGGATAGATGCTTGCAGGCTGCGTCGGGTCCTCACCCCCCTGGCTGACGGCCGCATCTTCTATCGGCTCAACCGGTCCAGGCGGATTCTGCTGGTGGTCTTGCATGATCTGACCCTCTTGCGATTAGCGAATGATCATGCCTGGCGCTAAACGGAATCTTAACGCGAGGTCAGGCCAAGCCGAACCGAACTCCGGCAGAATCAGGGCGCCCTGCGAAGGGGAGAACCCATGACAGGCGTTAGCGGGTTGATTTACGTCTATGGCGAGTGCATCGCTGACGAGGTGGAACGCAGGTGCTCGTCGATCTTCCGGTGGATCGTTTGGCGTCGATTTTGCGCGCCCGTCAGCGCCGGCCGACGCCCCGCGCGTTCCAGCTGCTCCAGCTCACGCTGGCGAGGCTTTGAAGGTCGGTCGCGACCGGCCGCCTGGTTCGCCTCTCATGGGCAGCGATGCATCGCTCGGATTCCGCGATCTTTCGCTTCAGGGTGGCTATGGTTTTTTGTGTTTGGCCGGTCGACTGGGCCATCTCGCCAATCGTAAACCGAACTGTTTCCAGGGCCTTCACCGCATCACGGTTCTTCTTCAGCTGAACCCTGTGCCAAGCGATGTTGCTATTGCTGTCAGCAATCATGTAGCAGCCCCGGCGACCGATCTTGAGACTCGGTATTTTCGAATGGTTAAGGATGGGCGGGCTTGGTTAACGATCGGTTAATGGCGCGGCTTTCAGACTGCCTCGATAATTTCGGCCTCCCGCTCGATCGAAAAATCGGCTGCGGTCCTGCGTTCCGTTGTGCCACCGTAACCGAGCAGGCTCGTCGTGACGATGCGGAATTGGCGGTTCAGCGCCGTAATCCTGCCGCGCCAGGCTGACCGCGTGCCCCCAGATCCCGGCACAAAAAGAATTGTCGGGCCCGATCCCTCCTCGTCATAGTCGATGTCGCCGCGCGCATCTTCAATCAAGCTCGCTCCCTCCGCCGCTCAGCCGAGATTATTAGCCCCCACCGCCGTCATCAAGAAGTGTGCCCGCGCAACCCGAAGCGCCAGAATGGCGCGTTTCCTAGTGCCCCAAATGACGCTGACCTTCCACGGCGCGCCACTGGCGAATAGCCATGGGACAGCATTATTATTACGACATGCCAGTCCTGGGAGGTGGAAATGGTTGCGTATGGCAAAAAAACGCATCGGCATTTTAACCGGTGGCGGCGACGTTGCCGGCCTCAACGCAGTCATCAAGAGCGTGACCTATCGCGGCAGCGAGAACGACATCGAGGTCATCGGCCTCCGCCGTGGTTGGGAGGCGCTCACGCACCTGAACCTCGAGGACCCGACCAGCAGGTCCCACTACATCATCCCCCTGAACCGTGAAAACACTCGCACCATCGACCGGCGCGGCGGCACCGTGCTGCACTCGAGCCGCACCAATCCGTCCAAAATGCAAAAGCTGCCCGATCATTTGGTCGGCAAGGACTTTCCAGTCTCCCTGAGTACCAAGGGCGGCGTCGCAACCAAGACGTGGGACCTCACCGGCCAGGTGCTGGCGAACCTTTCGGGGCTCGGCATCGAACATCTGATCGCCATCGGCGGCGACGACACGCTCAGTTACGCAGCCAAGCTCAACGACCTCGGTGTCAAGATCATCGCCATCCCGAAGACGATGGACAACGACGTCCGCAACACCGAATACTGCATCGGCTTCTCGACCGCGATCACCCGCGCCAGCGATGCCATCCAGCGGCAGCGTACTACTGTCGGCTCGCATGAGCGAATTGGCATTTTTCGCGTCTTTGGCCGCGATGCCGGATTTACAGCGCTCTACACCGCGTACGCGACCTCGATACGATGCGTCATACCGGAGTACAAGGTCAATCTCGACAAACTGATCCAGTTGCTCCTCGAGGAGAAGCGCGCCAACCCAAGCAACTACGCGCTGATCGTCCTCAGCGAGGGCGCCGAGTGGGAGGGCTACAAGCTGCAGGAATACGGCGAGCCTGACGCCTACGGCCACCGCAGGAAAGCGAGCGTGGCCGAATCGCTTGCTGACGAGATCAAGCGGCGCGTCGGCGAGGAGACGATCACCTCCGACCTCACCTACGACCTGCGATCGGGCGATCCGGACTTCATCGACAAGCTTGTGGCCTTGACTTTCGGTAACATGGCTTACGATGCCATCCTGGAAGGCAAGACCGGCCTCATGTCGGCGCTGGTGGAGGGTCGCTACGACCTCGTGTCCATCCCTGACGCCAAACTCGGGCCGCGCAAGTTGGACGTCGCCAGCA
>VAZH01000302.1 GCA_005884465.1 Alphaproteobacteria bacterium
GTGCCGTGGCGGCCATACTGGAACTCGCCGCGATGGGCATGCAGATCGTCGGCGGTCGGATAAAGCACGGTCGACCCATGAACGACCGGCGGATTGACGAACCCTTTCTGGGCCTCGGTGTCGCGGCCTGCGGTGACCAATGTGGTCTCGGCCTCGAGCGGCTTCGATCGTTCGTTATTTCCGGGAGAATTCATGCGTCTGCCGCCACCAAAAGACCTTTTGCCGCAGCCGCGAGGCCCTGTGAAAGCCCGCCGGGCGGCGGGTTCGGGCTGGGTTTGTTAATAACAGGACACAGAAGACGGCCGTCAACCCCTTGACCCGGCTCGCCAGTCGTTCTGTGATGCGTCGGAGCTATATGTCGCCGCACGTTGAGGGGCCTGCCGCGACCTTCGATCCATCGCTCGACCAGATTGCAGGTTATACTGCCTGTCGGGCCGGCGTTTGCAGCGGGGATCACGGTTAGGCCCATCAGCGTAGGCAACGAAAAGCAAACGTTCCCAGACGACCCTTGAAAGGCTTTGCCATGAAACGTGCATCCCTGGTTCTTACCCTTGCTCTCGCCGCCGCTTTTTCGACTGAGGCTGCCACTGCCCAAACGCTCAAGACGGTCAAGGACCGGGGCATGTTGTCCTGCGGCGTGAGCCAGGGCTTGCCGGGCTTTTCGTCACCCGACGACAAGGGCAACTGGACCGGGCTCGACGTCGACGTCTGTCGCGCGATAGCCGCCGCGATCTTCAACGATGGGACCAAAGTGAAGTTCGTGCCGTTGTCGGCCAAGGATCGCTTCACGGCCCTGCAGTCCGGCGAAATCGACGTGCTCTCGCGTAATACGACCTGGACCCTTTCCCGCGACACCTCGCTTGGCGCCAATTTTACAGGGGTGACCTATTACGACGGTCAGGGCTTCCTGGTAAAAAAATCCCTTAAAGTGAATTCGGCGCTGGAGTTGAACAGCGCATCGGTTTGCGTGCAAACCGGCACCACGACGGAGCAGAATCTCGCCGACTACTTCAAGGGCAACAACATGAAGTACGAGGTGATCGCGTTCAGCACCGCCGACGAAACCGTCAAGGCCTATGAATCCGGTCGTTGTGACGTCTTCACCTCGGACGTGTCGCAGCTTTATGCCGAGCGTTTGAAGCTCTCAAATCCCGCCGACCACGCCGTACTCCCGGAGGTGATCTCGAAAGAGCCGCTCGGTCCGATGGTGCGCCATGGCGACGATCAATGGTTCGATGTCGTGAAGTGGACGCTGTATGCGATGGTTGACGCTGAAGAACTCGGCGTTACCCAAAAGAACGTCGATGAGATGGCGAAATCGGATAAGCCTGAACTCAAGCGGGCCTTCGGTACCGATGGCAATCTCGGCGAACAGCTTGGGCTGACCAAGGATTGGGTATCGCGAATCGTCAAGGCGGTCGGCAATTACGGGGAATCCTTCGATCGTAACGTCGGCGCCGGCTCAAAACTCGCGATTGCCCGTGGGCTCAATCAGCTCTGGAACAAGGGCGGAATTCAGTATGCGCCACCAATCCGCTGATCGCGCCAGGCGGCTGCGGCCATGACCATCGAGGCCCGAAAACCACCGCCGCAGTTTGTCTTCCGGCTGAAGCGGGCCCTCGGCGGCCGCGCGGGCTGGACAGGATTTGCCCTTCAAATCCTGTTCGTCGCCGCGCTGGTCTGGATCGGCTATGAGATCGTCGCCAACGCGCGCGCCAACCTGCAGGCGCAGCGGATCACATCCGGTTTCGGGTTTCTGAACAATACGGCGGGTTTTGACGTCAGTCAGAACCTGATCCCATATTCCGGATCCGACACTTATACCCGCGTGTTCCTGGTTGGTTTGCTCAACACGCTCTTGGTGTCGATCATCGGCATCTTCGTTGCCACCGTGATCGGATTTCTTGTTGCGCTGGGCCGGCTATCGCCGAACTGGCTGCTGTCGCGCATCTCGGGCGGCTATGTCGAACTGATACGCAATCTGCCACCGCTGTTCCAGATCTTGTTCTGGTATCTCGCCGTGCTCAGCGCGCTGCCAAACCCGCGGCAAAGCATTTCGTTATTTGGCAGCTTCTTTCTTTCCAACCGGGGTCTCGTGGTTCCGAAGCCGATCGCCCACGGCGGTCTGGAGCCGTTCGCGCTGGCGATCCTGGTTGCGATCGTCGCCTCCTTGCTGTTGCAGCGTTACGCGCGCCGGCAGCTGTTCGAGAGCGGCAGATTGGTCAAGATCTGGCCTTATGTGGTGGGCCTGCTGATCGGGCTGCCGCTCGCGACCGCGCTTTTGTTCGGTGCGCCCGTCACGTTTGAAATGCCCGAACTCAAGGGGTTCAATTTTTCCGGCGGCTCGCGCATCATCCCGGAATTCGTGGCGCTGACGGTAGCGCTGTCGACCTATACGGCTGCCTTCATCGCAGAGATCGTGCGCGCCGGAATCCAGTCGGTGCATAGGGGGCAGATGGAGGCCGGCTCATCGCTTGGGCTGCAGCGTGGCTCTGTGTTGCGCTTGATCGTGGTGCCGCAGGCGATGCGGGTCATCCTGCCGCCGCTCACCAACCAGTATCTCAATCTCACGAAGAACTCGTCGTTGGCGGTCGCGATCGGATACCCTGACCTGTTCTCGGTATTTGCGGGCACGACGCTGAGCCAGACCGGGCAGGCGATTGAGATCATCGCGATCACGATGGGCGTCTATCTCCTGATTTCGCTGGTGACCAGCGCGATCATGAGCTTCTACGGATGGCGGCTTGGCCGGAGCATGGGCTAATGAGCGACATCACCGCTTCCTCCTTCGTCCGCCGGGATCTCGTTCCCGAGCGCGCCCCGCCGGTCAAGACCACCGGCTTTGTCGGCTTTCTGCGCACGCGCCTGTTCAATTCGCCGACCAACATCCTGCTCACCATTATCAGCATCCTCCTGTTGTGGTTTACGGTCATTCCGGCGGTGAAATTCCTGCTGGTCGATGCGGTCTGGACCGGCAAGGACCGCACCGCATGTCTTCCAGAGGCTGCGGGACACATGGTCGGCGCATGCTGGCCGTTTGTGCAGGCCAAATTCAGCCAGTTCATCTACGGCTTTTATCCCGAATCGGAGCGATGGCGCGTCGACCTGACGTTCTTTCTCGCAGCGTTGTTGCTGCTGCCGCTGTTGATTCCGCGACTGCCGGCCAAGGGCCTCAACGCCGGTCTGTTTTTCATTGTGCTTCCCGTCATCGCCTTCTTCCTGCTGCACGGCGGCGGGTTGGATGGTTTCGGCGTCAGCTGGGCGGCCGGACTGTTATCGGGGTTCAATGACAGCATCGGCGATGGCGGCCGGAAACTTGCGAGAGCAGGCGAGGCCACGGCGGTCATCGGACCGCTGTTCGTGTTATTGGGAAAGCTTATCGTCCTGCTCAGCACCGTCATTTCTTATTTGATCTGGCCGCTGACCTGGCTGCGCGATCAAATTCAGGCCTCTAGCCGCGCGGTATGGACTGATTTTGCCACGACCGCCGCGATCGTTTCGATCCTGCTGTTCGTCCTCAACGGCGGCATTCGCACCGGATGGCGTTCGCTCATCGTCAGCCTTGGG
>VAZH01000303.1 GCA_005884465.1 Alphaproteobacteria bacterium
ATTCTCGAAGATCTGCACCACCGTCGTCAGCACCAGCAAAGTCGCGGTGCGTCCGGGAATTGGCGATTGCACGAACGGCGAGCGAAACACAATATGTTCGGACGGCAGCGAGGCCAGCAGGTCGCGATCGGGCGAGGCGATGCCAGCCGTCCAGAGTTCGTTGCGCCCGAGGCGCCAGCGCAGGTATTTCGCCCATCGGTTTCTCTCCGGCTCATTCGAACAGGTCGATGATGAAGGATGCGAAGGATAAAGGCGAGGGGCAAACCGGAGAGCGCGCGAAAAGCCCGCGGCGAGATCGGCTGAAGCTCGCGTTGCGCGAAAATCTCAAGCGGCGAAAATCGCAGGCGCGGGGCCGAAGCGACGTCACGACGGTACCTCGCAATCCTGATGACGTCTCACCACATGACGTCGGCGGAAAAAAACCGGGCAAATAGCCGGGTTCGGCCCGCGGCAGGTTTTGTTAGCTTCTGACGATGCGAGGCGGAGATGGGTGTGGACGGGGCGACTGGAAATAAAACCGATGACCGCGCGTCGCTGGCGGCGAGGTTTCCGCGTCTCGAGCAGACATTCCCGGCGCTGACGCCGCAAGAGATTGCGCGGATGCGCCGCTTCGGCGAACTGCGAAGCTACAAGGATGGCGAAAGACTGTTCGAAACCGGCAAGCCTGGTCCGGGAATGTTCGTCATCCTGTCCGGCCATGTCGCGATCAGCCAGCGCGACGGCCTCGGTCACGTCACGCCGGTGATCGACGAGGGACCCGGTCAATTTCTGGCCGAAATCGGCCAGCTCTCCGGCCGCGCCGCGCTGGTCGATGGCCATGCCGAGGGCGACGTCGAAACGCTCCTGATTCCGCCGGAGCAGTTGCGCGCGCTGTTGGTAGCCGAAGCCGATCTCGGCGAGCGCATCATGCGCGCGCTGATCCTTCGCCGGGTAAGCCTGATCCAGGCCGGCGTCGGCGGCCCAGTGTTGATCGGACCGTCGGACTCGGCCGGCGTCATTCGCCTGCAGGGCTTTCTGACCCGCAACGGCCTTCCGCATCATCTGCTCGATCCGGAAAGGGATCACGACGCCGCCGAACTGATCGAGCGCTATTCGCCCTCGCCTTCGGATTGGCCGCTGGTGATCGCCGCCGACGGCACGGTGCTTCGCAATCCGGGCGAAACCGAACTGGCCCGGGCGCTTGGCATGATCGGCCCAGCCGGCAACAAGATCTACGATGTCGCGATCGTGGGCTGCGGTCCGGCAGGGCTTGCCACCGCCGTGTACGCGGCGTCGGAAGGTCTCTCGGCGGTCATCCTGGACGCGCGCTCTTTCGGCGGACAGGCCGGCGCCAGCGCCCGAATCGAAAATTATCTCGGCTTCCCCACGGGAATCTCGGGCCAGGCGCTGGCCGGCCGGGCCTTCACCCAGGCGCAGAAGTTCGGCGCCGACGTCATGATCCCGATGGCGGTGAAGGCGCTCGATTGCGCGCGCACCGACGGCGCCTTTGCGCTCACGCTCGATGGCGGCGAGACGCTGCGCTCGCGCGCCGTGGTGGTCGCGAGCGGCGCGCGCTACCGGCGGCCCGATATCGACAACCTCGAAAAGTTCGATGGCCGCGGCGTCTGGTATTGGGCCTCTCCCATCGAGGCGCGGCTGTGCGCCGAGCAGGAGATCGTGCTGGTCGGCGGTGGCAATTCCGCAGGGCAAGCCGCGGTGTTTCTGTCGGGCCACGCCCGCAAGGTTTACATGGTGATCCGCGGCGGCGGCCTTGGCGCCAGCATGTCGCGCTATCTGATCGAGCGCATCGAGGCCACGCCGAATATCGAACTGGTGTTCAACACCGAGGTGGTCGCGCTTGAGGGCAGCGAAGACGGATCGCTCGAGCGCGTGCGCTGGCGCAGCCGTTTGTCCGGCGAAGAGATCAGCGCCGACATCCGCAATCTGTTCCTGTTCGCGGGCGCCGATCCGGCCACCGGCTGGCTCGATGGTTGCGGCGTCACGCTCGATCGCGGAGGCTTCGTGGTGACCGGCGCGCAGTCCGAACAAAATCAGGGACGGCCGGTGCCGCCGCTGGAAACCTCGGTGCCTGGCGTGTTCGCGGTCGGCGATGTGCGCTCGGGATCGGTCAAGCGCGTCGGCGGCGCGATCGGGGAGGGTGCACAGGTGGTGGCGGCGCTGCACGGTTTTCTCGGCGATGCGGCGAAACCGGCGCTTTAGCGACAGGGGTAGCAGATGGCAAAGGGCTGCACCCACATCGCCGGCATCCGCAACGTCACGCCGAGCGCGCTCGGTTGCGAGGAATGTCTGAAGAGCGGCAGCGTGTGGCTGCATTTGCGGATCTGCCGCACCTGTGGTCACGTCGGCTGCTGTGACGATTCTCCCAACAAGCACGCGACAAAACATTTCCACGCCTCCCAACATCCGGTCATCGAGGGCTACGATCCGCCGGAAGGATGGGGCTGGTGTTATGTCGATGAAGTGCTATTCGATCTGTCGAACCGAAAGACGCCGCATAACGGTCCGATCCCGCGCTATTATTGACGACGTTTTTCAATTTGAAGGAAATACCGGGGGCAATCCTTGATCAAAATGCTTCGTGCCGTTGGCCTGGTCGCGCTGGCGGCCCTGTCTGTCGCCTTGCTCGACCCGGTTACAGCGTTTGCGCAGACGCCGCAAAGCAAATTCGCCGAGGTCAACGGGGTCAGGCTGCACTATCTCATAGCCGGCAAGGGCGATCCGGTCGTGCTGCTGCACGGCTATGCCCAAACCAGCCATATGTGGCTGCCGCTGATCGCAAAACTTGCCGACAAGCATACCGTGATTGCGCCGGATCTGCGCGGCTTCGGTCAATCGTCCGCGCCTGCGGACGGATTTACCAAGGCGGCCATGGCGCAGGACATTCACGCGCTGATGAAGAGCCTGAGATACGACAGCATCCGCCTTGTTGGCCACGATATCGGGCTGATGGTGGCCTATGCCTATGCGGCGCAATACTCGAACGAGGTCGATCGGCTGGTGCTGATGGAAGCGTTCCTGCCCGGCGTCGGCGACTGGAATAGCGTCTTCCTGTTGCGCGATCTCTGGCACTTCCATTTCTACGGCAAGACGCCGCTGGCGCTGGTGACGGGGCGTGAACGGATTTACCTCGAGCATTTCTGGAATGATTTTGCCGCCGATCCGAAAAAATCGGTGCCGGAAAAAGATCGCGAATTTTATGCCAAGGCCTATGCCCAGCCCGGCCACATGGCCGCCGGGATGGAAGTTTTCCGCGCCTTCCCCAAGGACGCCGAAGACTTCGCGGGATTTGCCAAGACCAGGCTGTCGATGCCGTTGCTGGTGCTTTCAGGCGAAAAAGCCGGCGGTCCGTTCCTGATCGAGCAGGGCAAGATGGTAGCGACCAATGTCGAGGGCGTACTCGTCAAAGGCCGGGGCCACTGGCTGATGGAAGAAGCGCCGGACCAGGTGATCCCGAAACTGGTCGAATTTCTCAATCGCTAGAATGCGGCAGCAATGCGGGCGCGGTTTGTGACAGCCATGCAAAAAACTTGGGCATCGCTATCGCGTTTTTGATGGTCGCCCATACCAGAATTGCCGCCGTGCACTGCGCGCAGGTGGCAATTTTCAATCCGTAGTCGTAGCATTGCTCCGGATTAAAAAGGGGAGCGTGTCATGATCCTGGGTATGAGCCTGTCTACTTTTATCACCGTGCACGTGATCATCAGCCTGATCGCGATCGCTGCCGGCATTATCGTCATGTTCGGACTTCTCGGCTCCAACCGGATGCCGGGTCTCACCGCGATATTCCTGCTCTTCACCATCTTGACCAGCGCCACCGGTTTTCTGATTCCGCCTCTGCTGTCCGAGAAGTTGCTGCCGTCGCACATAGTCGGCATTCTCTCGCTGGTGCTGCTGGCGATTGCCTGTGTTGCGCTTTACGGCATGAAACTTTCCGGCGCGTGGCGTTCGGTCTATGTGGTGACCGCGATGACATCGCTATACCTCAACATATTCGTGCTGATCATCCAGGCCTTCCTGAAAGTGCCCGCGTTGCACGCGCTGGCGCCGAGCGTACCGCCCAGCGAACCGCCCTTCGCCATCATCCAGGGCATCGTGCTCGTCTTCTTCGTGATCGTGATCATCGGCGCCGTGCGGCGATTTAGGCCGATGCCGTCATTCGCCTGAGTTCACCTCGTCATTCCGGGGCGCGCCTTGGCGCGAACCCGGAATCTCGATCAACAACCTCCAGATTCCGGATTCGACGCTGCGCGTCGCCCCGGAATGACGGAGCGGGATGCATCGCCATCGTTCCGTAAAGGAGTCCTGCCATGCCCACCATCACGACCAAAGACGGCACCGAAATCTATTACAAAGACTGGGGCGCGGGTCAGCCCATCGTATTCAGCCATGGTTGGCCGCTGTCGGCCGATGACTGGGACGCGCAGATGCTGTTCTTCCTCAATCACGGCTATCGGGTCATCGCCCATGACCGCCGCGGCCACGGCCGCTCCAGCCAGACGGCTGACGGCCATGACATGGATCACTATGCCGACGACCTTGCGGCTTTGACGGCGCATCTCGATCTGAAGAACGCTGTTCACGTCGGCCATTCCACCGGCGGCGGCGAGGTGGTGCACTATCTGGGACGGCACGGCGAGAGCCGGGTGGCGAAGGCGGCCATCATCAGCGCGGTGCCGCCGCTGATGGTGCAGACACCGGCCAATCCTGGTGGCCTCCCCAAGGAAGTCTTTGACGGATTGCAGGCGCAACTCGCGGCCAACCGCTCGCAATTCTATCGCGATCTCCCGGCGGGTCCGTTCTATGGCTACAACCGGCCCGGCGCCAAACCCTCAGAGGCCGTCATCCAGAACTGGTGGAGGCAGGGCATGATGGGCGGCGCCAAGGCGCATTACGACGGCATCGTCGCCTTCTCGCAGACCGATTTCACCGACGACCTCAAGAAGATCACCGTGCCGGTGCTGGTGATGCACGGCGACGACGATCAGATCGTTCCTTATGCCGACTCCGCGCCGTTATCGGCAAAGCTTTTGAAGAACGGGACGCTGAAGACCTACAAGGGCTTTCCGCACGGCATGCCGACCACGGAAGCCGCCACGATCAACGCCGACCTGCTCGCGTTCATCAAGGGATGAAGCCGGCGGCGTCGTTACCGCGTCGCTTTCTCGGCGTCATTCCGGGGCGCTCGTTCAGCGCAGCTGATCGAGCGAACCCGGAATCTCGAGATTATTGGGTCGGGATTCCGGGTCCACGCTTGCGCGTGTCCCGGAATGACGGGCCCAAACGGCCCAACCCCATCAAATAGCCGCAAATTTCACGCTTTTGCCATAAGGGGGCCGTTGGCCTTATACTTTGCGCATAGCAAGAAGCGGGGATTCATGGATCGCATTCGCATCGTCGGCGGCAACAAGCTCAACGGCATCATTCCGATCTCGGGGGCGAAGAATGCCGCGCTGCCGCTGATGATCGCCGGGCTTTTGACCGAGGACACGCTCGTTCTCGACAACGTGCCGCGGCTGGCCGACGTCGCGCAACTGCAGCGCATTCTCGGCAATCACGGCGTCGATATCATGGCGGCGGGAAAACGCCCGGGCGATCATGAATACCAGGGCCAGACCCTGCACATTTCGGCGGCCAACATCATCGACACCACGGCGCCTTACGAACTGGTGTCGCGGATGCGCGCCAGCTTCTGGGTGATCGCGCCGCTGCTGGCGCGGATGCACGAAGCCAAAGTCTCGCTGCCCGGCGGCTGCGCCATCGGCACACGGCCGGTCGATCTGTTGATCATGGCGCTTGAGAAACTCGGCGCGGAAATCGTCATCGACGGCGGTTATGTGATCGTAAAGGCGCCGGGCGGGCTGAAGGCCGCCAATATCGAATTTCCCAAGGTGACGGTGAGCGGCACCCATGTCGCCTTGATGGCGGCAACCCTGGCCAAGGGCACGACCGTCATCACCAATGCCGCTTGCGAGCCGGAAATCTTCGATGTCGCCTCCTGCCTGAACAAGATGGGCGCGCGCGTGTCCGGCGCCGGCACGCCCCGCATCGTCATCGAAGGCGTGGGCAAGCTTCACGGCGCGCGACACACCGTGCTGCCGGATCGGATCGAAACCGGCACCTATGCGATGGCGGTAGCGATGACCGGCGGCGAAGTGCAACTGGCCGGCGCGCGCCCCGAGCTGTTGCAATCGGCGCTCGACGTGCTGACGCAGGCCGGTGCGGAAATCACCGTCAACAACGAAGGCATCCGCGTCGCCCGCAACGGCGCCGCGATCGATCCGGTGACGGTTTCAACCGCGCCGTTTCCGGGCTTTCCCACCGATCTGCAGGCGCAGCTGATGGCGCTGATGGCCTGCGCCAGGGGCTCCTCGCATATCACCGAGACGATTTTCGAAAATCGCTTCATGCATGTGCAGGAGCTGGCGCGGTTCGGCGCGCGGATAAGTCTCGACGGCGAAACCGCCACCATCGAGGGCATTCCCAAACTGCGCGGCGCGCCTGTGATGGCGACTGACCTCCGCGCCTCGGTGTCGCTGGTGATCGCGGGGCTCGCCGCCGAAGGCGAGACCATGGTCAACCGCGTCTACCACCTCGACCGCGGGTTTGAGCGGCTCGAGGACAAATTGTCTGCCTGCGGCGCCACCATCGAGCGCATCAGCGGATGAACCTTTTGGCCCCGTATTCGGTTAGAGCATGGCCTCGGGCTTGACCCGGGCGCAGGTGCGCGCAGACGAATGACTAGGTGGGAATCGGTGGCGCCTCAGCTCAAATTGATTGCGCTCGATGCCGACGACCTCGCGGTGATTTCGGCCCATGTCCAGGATGCCCGCGTGCAGACCGCCGACATCATCTGGCGGCAGGGCGAAAAGCGGCTGGTGGTCGGCATGAGCCGGCTGGACTGGGAGCAGACGCTGGCCGGCGAGACCGCCCCGCGCCGCCTGATCGCGGCGCTGCGCTTCGACCGGGTGTTGGCGTGCAAGTCGCGCAACCTCGACGTGGAGACGCCGGAAGCAGCCCTTGAACTGGTCGGGATCGAGTTTCATCCCGGTGATGCGCCCAGCGGCAGCGCGCTCCTGATGTTCAGCCAGGGCGGCGCGTTGCGGCTCGATGTCGAATGCCTGGAATGCGAGCTGACCGATCTCGGCGCCGACGATCTCGGAACGGACGTTGTCGGCGAAGGCGCCGAACCGTCGGGGCAGGGTGCTTGAGCGGTGGCTGTAGGCTGTAGGGTGGAGAAACGTCATTCCGGGGCGCGCAAAGCGCGAACCCGGAATCTCGAGATTCCGGGTCTGGTCCTGAGCCTGTCATCGGGCGGCGCAAAGCGCCGACCCGTTGGGACCATCCCGGAATGACGGAAGGAGCGAGTTCAAGGGTTGACGGCGGTTTGTGGCCGCGCCATTGAGCAGTGACCCGCCGGAAAGCCACCATGCCTGTTCGCCTCGATTCAAAGAGCGCCGATTTCGCCGAACGGTTCGCGAGCTTTCTCGCGACCAAGCGCGAGATATCCGCCGACATCGAGGCCGCCACCCGCGCCATCGTCGATGACGTGGCTCATCGAGGCGATATCGCGTTGCTCGAGGCGACGCGCAAGTTCGACCGGCTTGATCTCGATGCCGCTCGCTTGCGCGTCACCGCTGCCGAGATCGACGCCGCGATAAATGCCTGCGACGCCAAAACGCTCGAGGCGCTCGAACTCGCCCGCAACCGGATCGAAAGTTTCCACCGCCAGCAATTGCCTGTGGACCAGCGCTTCACCGATGCGCTCGGCGTCGAGCTCGGCTGGCGCTGGAGCGCGATCGAATCGGTCGGCCTCTACGTTCCCGGCGGTACCGCCGCCTATCCGTCTTCGGTGCTGATGAATGCGGTGCCGGCGCAAGTCGCGGGCGTGGCGCGCGTGGCGATGGTGGTGCCGTCGCCCGACGGCAAGCTCAATCCGCTGGTGCTGGCGGCGGCGCGTCTCGGCGGCGTGTCCGAAATCTACCGCGTCGGCGGCGCGCAGGCGATCGCGGCGCTCGCCTATGGCACCGCCACCATCGCGCCGGTCGCAAAGATCGTCGGCCCCGGCAATGCCTATGTCGCCGCGGCAAAACGGCTGGTGTTCGGCAAGGTCGGCATCGACATGATCGCCGGTCCCTCGGAAGTGCTGGTCATATCGGATCAATCGGGCAATGCCGGCTGGATCGCGGCCGATCTGCTGGCGCAGGCCGAGCACGACGTCAACGCGCAGTCGAT
>VAZH01000307.1 GCA_005884465.1 Alphaproteobacteria bacterium
ATGACCGGGCCTGCCGCGCGGCCGCGGCGCTCGCTCAAACACGACGACACCTTCATCGTGCTCGACAGCCATGGCGACATCGGCGCTTCGGCCGGCGGACCGGATGGCCTGTTCAACTGCGACACGCGTTATCTCGCCCGGCTCGAACTTCTTCTGGATGACCTGCAGCCGCTGCTGCTCGGCTCGAATCTGCGCGACGACAATTCCGCATTGACGGTGGACCTCACCAATCCCGACATCTATCGCGATGGCCGCATCCTATTGCAAAAGGACATGCTGCACATCGTGCGCACAATCTTTCTGTGGCGCGGAACGGCCTATCAGCGGATCGGCTTACAGAACCATGGAGACCGGCCGGCGAGCTTCGATCTGACATTGCTGTTCGACAATGACTTCGCCGATCTGTTCGAAGTGCGCGGCGAAAGGCGTTCGCGCCGGGGCGTCGGCTTCGGCAAGCTGCTTGGTCCCACCGATGTGATGCTCGAATACAATGGGCTCGATGGCAAATGGCGTGGCACGGCGCTGCATTTCGATCCGCGGCCGACGCGGCTTTCGGCGAATGCCGCGACTTACCATCTCGATCTGGCGCCGCGACAGGTCCGTTCGGTGTTTGTTGCCGCATCCTGCAATAAGCCGGCCACGGTCAAACCCGCGCGATTCTTTCGCGGATTGCTGGCACATCGCCGCGAGACGCGCGGGTTGACTGCGGGCGCCGCCAGCATCGAAACATCAAATAACATCTTCAATGAGGTGCTGTGCCAGTCGATGGCCGACCTCAATATGTTGATGACGAACACGCCGCAGGGACGATATCCCTATGCGGGCATTCCCTGGTATTCGACGACATTCGGTCGCGACGGAATCATTACCGCGATGCAGATGCTGTGGATCGATCCGCGGGTCGCGCGCGGCGTGCTGAAGCGACTGGCATTCTATCAGGCCAAGACATTCGATCCGCTCGCCGACGCCGAACCTGGAAAGATCCTGCATGAAATGCGCGGCGGCGAGATGGCGGCGCTGCGCGAGGTGCCGTTCGCGCAATATTACGGCAGCGTCGATGCGACGCCGCTGTTCGTGTTGCTGGCCGGCCTCTACGTCGAACGCACCGGCGACGAAGAGACGCTCGCCGAGTTGTGGCCTTCGATCGAGGCCGCGCTGGGCTGGATCAACGGGCCAGGCGATCCCGACCGGGACGGATTCGTCGAGTACCGGCCCGCGTCCGAGCAAGGCTTGGCCAATCAAGGCTGGAAGGATTCTTACGACGCGATCTTTCACGCCGACGGCCGTTTGGCCGAGGGTCATATCGCGCTCGCCGAAGTGCAAGGCTATGTGTATGCCGCCAGGCGGCTGGCGGCGCGTTGCGCGTCGCGGCTCGGCAACAGCCAGATGGCTGAAGAGCTGGAGATCGAGGCGCGGCAGCTCGCCGAACGTTTTGAGGAAGCGTTCTGGTGTGACGATCTCGGCACCTATGCGCTCGCGCTCGACGGCGCCAAACAGCCGTGCCGGGTGCGCACGTCGAACGCCGGGCAGCTCCTGTTCAGCGGCATGGTGCGCGAAGACCGCGCCCGCCTCGTCGCCGCCGACCTGATGCGGCCGCATTTTTTCGCGGGCTGGGGTATCCGCACCGTGGCGAGCGGCGAGGCGCGCTACAATCCGATGTCCTATCACAATGGCTCGATCTGGCCGCACGACAACGCGCTGATCGCGCTCGGCCTTGCACGCTATGGCCTCAAGCATTCTGTCGCGCATTTGTTCAAGGCCCTGTTCGACGCCGCCACCTACATGGATTTGCGGCGGCTTCCAGAACTGTTCTGCGGCTTTCGACGTGAAAGGCGACGCGGCCCGACGCTCTATCCCGTCGCCTGCGCGCCGCAGGCATGGGCGGGCGCGACGCCGTTCACGCTGCTGGAAGCGGCCCTCGGGCTTGAATTCGACGCCCAGCGCGGCGAAATTCGTCTGCGCAACCCGCGCCTGCCGGGCTTCCTCAATGAGGTGGTGCTGCGCGATCTGCAGCTTGGCCCTTCAAGCGTCGATCTTGTCGTGCGCCGCCATGGCGACGAGGTCTCGCTGGAGGTCTTGCGTACACGCGGCCAGATCCAGGTGTCGATCGTACTGGCGCACTGATCTGCGCGGGAGCGCGAGACGTCGGCCGGAGAGGCTTCGAACTTTGATCGCGGATCCCGGGCGCGGATACCGGTTTGCAATTCAGGAGGCCGTATGCGGGCAAGACGCCAATTCATCTGGATGGCAGTCGCTTTTGCGACATCGACGGCTGCGGCCTGGGCGCAAAATGACGCGGGTTCGCCGCAAGCCGATCCCAACTCACCGCAGCCGTCTCAACAGCAAAATACGCCTTCCCCGGCCACACCAAACCCCCCGGCGACACCGAAGGAGCCGGCGCCGCCGCCGTCGGTCACCATCATCGGCGCAAGGGATGCACATGGTGTGCTCGGCCGCGAGGTTCGCAGCGCGGCGGACGAGAACATGGGGCGCATCGTCGACGTGATCGTCGATCGCGCCGGCATGGTGCGCGCGGCCGTCATCGATTTCGGCGGTTTTCTCGGCGTCGGCAGCCGGAAAATCGTGGTGGACTGGAACGCGCTGCATTTCGGGCGCGTTGCCAACAAGAGCGACAGCATCACGCTTGAATTGACCAAGGAGCAGGTGACGGCGGCACCCGAATACAAGGAGGATACACCGATCGTGGTGCTTGGCGCCTCCGGCAGCCTGCAGCCGTTCCAGTACGGCCCGTAAAGATTTGGAGAAGCAAACCGTTGGTGCGCTCGTCCAGACAGCAGACTGACCCAATCGATAAGCATCGCAACGAGCCGACCAGCTGCGATGGCGATCCGGTGCGGCCGTCGCCGTCGCCGGAACCGACGACGTTCGACCGGCCGACACCCTCGCAACAGAGTTTGCGCGGACTCGACTGGTTCATCTTTTTTCTCGCGGATGTGCAGACCGGATTCGGGCCGTTTGTCGCGGTCTATCTGACGACGCAGAAGTGGACCCAGGTCGAGATCGGTCTTGTGCTGTCGATCGGCGGCCTGATCGGCTTGATTGGACAGATGCCTGGCGGAGCCATTGTCGATGCTGCCCGCTCCGAGCGGCTGGTCGCCAGCCTTGCCGTTGCGACGATCGGCACAAGCGCGCTGGCATATGCCGCATGGCCGATCTTTCCGGTGGTGGTGGCCGCTGCGACGCTGCACGCCGCCGCCAGCTGCGTGCTCGGTCCGGCGATTGCCGCGATCAGTCTCGGTCTGGTCGGGCCACTTGCGATCGGTGAACGGCTCGGGCGCAATGCCCGCTTCGCCTCGCTCGGCAATGGAACAGCCGCGGCCGTCATGGGCACGGCCGGCTATCTGTTGTCCAGCCGTTCGGTATTTCTCGTCACCTTCATCCTGGCAATTCCAACCTTGCTCGCGCTCGCGCGCATTCGAGACCGCGAAATTGACGTCGCCCAGGCGCACGGTTCGGTGCCGCGCGAGGTACCCGATGCCAAGGCAACCAGCGTTCTTAGTCTGGTGCGCCAGCGCCCCTTGCTGATCTTCGCCTCCAGCGTGCTGCTGCTGCAACTCGCCAACGCGGCGATGCTTCCCTTGATGGCGGGTGTCGTGACCACCCGATCGGCGCAATGGGCGCCGGTATTGATTGCCGCGTGCATCATCGTGCCGCAAGCCATCGTCGCGCTGATGTCTCCGTCGGTCGGACGAAAGGCGCAGCAATGGGGTCGGCGGCCGCTGCTGCTGATCGGTTTTGCCGCGCTGGCTACTCGCGGCGTGCTGTTCGCGACCGTCAGGGATCCATATCTGCTGGTTGCGGTGCAGGTGTTCGACGGCATCACCGCGGCCGTCTTCGCCGTCATGGTGCCGTTGATTGTTGCCGACGTCGCGTTCGGAAGCGGTCACTTCAATCTTGCGCAGGGTATTGTCGGCACCGCAACTGGTATCGGTGCGTCGCTTAGCACCGTGCTCGCCGGCTATGTCAGCGACAAGCTCGGCAGCAGTGTCGCTTTCATGGGGCTTGCCGGCGTTGCCGCGCTGGGCCTCGCGATGATCTGGCTTGTGATGCCGGAAACGCGGCGGACCGTGGTGACTTAAGACGACAAAGCCTTGCGATAAAGCGCGCCGTACGAGGCTGCCGAAATGTCCCAGCTGAACGATCGCGACATCGCGCTGCGGCGCATCGAGTCGAGGCGATCCGTCGCCATGAAGGTCGCGAACGCGCGCCGGATGCCGCCGAGAAATGATTCGGTTGAGGGTTGAGCGAACAGAAATCCGGTTTCGCCGTCGGTGATGGTTTCCGCTAAGCCGCCGGTCTGATGCCCGATCGGCAGCGATCCGAATTTCTGCGCGTACATCTGGCTCAGCCCGCATGGCTCGAACCGCGAAGGCATCAACGTAAAATCGCTGCCGGCAAAAATCCGCCGCGCCTGTGCGCCATTGAAACCAATCGCGACCCCGATAGCATCCGGCCTGCGGCGGTGCGCATCGACCAGCGCCTGTTCGATCTCGGGCTCGCCGCTGCCGGTGACGATGATCTGGCCGCCGGCCTCGATGATCTCGTCCGCGGCGCACAGCACGAGGTCGATGCCTTTCTGATGAACGAGGCGGGCCACCAGGCCGAAAATCGGGCCGCGCGATACCGCTAGACCGAACTGATGGCGGACGTAGTCCGAGTTCGCCCGCTTGCCTTCCCAATCCCCCGCGCCGAACGGCTGCGCCAATTGGGCGCAGACCCGCGGATCCCAGCTTTCGTCGATCCCGTTCAATATGCCCGTCAACTGCGCGGCGTCAGAGCGACGGCGAAGCAGGCCCTCGAGTCCGCAGCCGAGTTCTGACGTCGTGATCTCCCGGGCATAGGTCTCACTGACGGTGGTCAGATGCGAAGCGTAGACGATGCCTGCTTTGAGGAAGGACAATTTGCCGTAGAATTCGAGGCCGTCGATATGGAAGGAGTCTTCCGGCGCGCCGATCCGGCGCAGCGACTCCTTCGGAAACAGGCCCTGATAGGCGAGGTTGTGGATCGTCAGAATGGTCGGGACCTTGGCGGCGTTCCAGGCGAGGTAGGCCGGCACGAGCGCGGCCTGCCAGTCATTGGCGTGAACCAGATCAGCTGCCCAATTGTTGTCCAGAGTGCCTGCTGCCAGCTGGGCCGCGGCCGAGGCAAATCGGCCGAAGCGCACATCGTTGTCCGGCCAGTCCCGACCCGACGCGTCGCCATACGGGTTGCCGGGCCGGTCATAAAGTTGCGGGCAGAGCAGGACGTAAACCGGCATGCCGTCCTTGGTCGCCGTGAGCCCGAGCGAGCAGGCCGGCATATCCGCGAGCGGCGCGCATTGGCCGACGATTTCGATATGCAGGAACTGTTCGACGACGTCCCGATAACCAGGAAGGATGATCCGGACGTCGCTCCAGGAGCGTAATGCCCGGGGCAGGGCCGCCGAAACGGCTGCGAGGCCGCCTACCCGGACGAAGTCGTCCATTTCTGTCGTAACAAACAATACTCTCAAAAAAGCCCCCGGACCCGCGCTGACTTAAGGCTATGCAAGATTGGTTCCACTTTGAACAGGAAGCCAGGAGAGGCAGCCGTCCGCGAGATTAGGCATTGGGTGCCGCGGAATCGCTTCCCTGACGTGACAGCGCAATTTAGGGTCACGCCGCGGCCGAAGGCACGCAGGCGAGGTTTTCAGGATGACGATAGCTGATAGCGATGAGGGGATTTTGACAAAGAGCTTTGCGGGCCTTCGCGTGCTCGATTTTTCAACCACCATTGCCGGTCCACATTGCACCCGGATGCTTGCCGACATGGGAGCGGAGGTCATCAAGGTAGAGTCGGTCGAAGGCGAGACCATGCGAACGCGTCCGCCGGTTCGCAACGGCTTCTCCGCCGC
>VAZH01000308.1 GCA_005884465.1 Alphaproteobacteria bacterium
CCGGCGACGCCGATCGTGAGCGCCGCAGCGCGCGACGCGGGGCGCGGCCGTTTCGAGATCAACAGCCCGCCGATGACATAATTGAACGCGACCGAGGCCAGGAGCAGCAGCACGAACTGCCAGTTGCTCACCGAGTAGAACACCAGCGAGGCCAGCGCCAGCCATATCACCGGAGCCAAATGATTGAGCCGGACCAGCACGAAATAGCCGATCAACGTGATCGGCAGGAACAAAAAAATGAACGGGTAGGAGTTAAAGAGCATACGTCGGTATTCTCAGCTTTTTCGTCATGGCCGGGCTTGTCCCGGCCATCCACGTCTTTCTTGCTGCTTAAAGGAAGACAAGACGTGGATGCCCGGCACAATGGCATGTGCTCGGGCCGGCGAAGCCGGACCCGAGTGCCGGGCATGACGAGCTACTTTACCAGGCCGCCAGATTCTCTCGCGGGCCGAAAAGCCTAACCATACAACTCGAGGGTCAACAAGCCTTGAGCACCTCTGGCGCAATGGCGGCACATCTGGCAATCCGTTTGGATCGATCCGATATGGCATGAAGACACCGCGAACACCGAACGAGGATTTAAGTGGTACAGGCGATAGAGACGAAGCAACCGGTCAATGCGAAGAGTTCCGCGCCCGTGGCGCCGCGCCGGCCGCATTCATTCACTGTACACGGCGTCACCATCGTCGATGACTATGCATGGCTAAAGGATAAGAATTGGCAGGAAGTGCTGCGCGATCCCTCGGTCCTGAACGCCGATATCCGCGGATATCTCGAAGCGGAAAACAACTATACCGAAAGCATGCTCGGCCATACTGCCGGCTTGCAAAAGACCCTGGTGGCGGAAATGCGCGGGCGGATCAAGGAGGACGATTCCAGCGTGCCCGCGCCGGATGGTCCTTACGCCTATTTGCGCAAATTCCGCGAGGGCGGCCAGCACGAGATGTTCGGCCGCACCCCGCGCAACGGCGGCGCAGTCGAGATCGTGCTCGATGGCGATCAGCTTGCGGCGAACCATGAATACTTCAAGTTCGGCGGCGCGCGGCATTCGCCGGATCACAGGCTTGAGGCATGGAGCGCGGACATCAAGGGCTCGGAATATTTTACGATCCGGGTGCGAGACTGGAAAAACGGCGCAGACCTTGACGACGTCGTCGAGGAGACCGACGGCGCGGTGGTGTGGGCTACCGACTGCAAAAGCTTCTTCTACGTCAAGCTCGACGACAACCACCGCCCGATGCAGGTCTGGCGTCATCGCTTGGGAACAACACAGGCGGACGATGTTCTGATTTATGAAGAGCACGATCCTGGCTGGTTCACCCATATCCATGAAAGCTCAACCAGCCGATTTGGCGTGATCGCCGGCGGCGACCATGAAACCTCCGAGCAGCGGCTGATCGACCTCGCCGATCCCGATGCACCGCCGCGCCTGGTCGCGGCGCGTGAAGTCGGCGTGCAATATTCGGTCGCCGATCGCGGCAGCGAACTGTTCATTCTCACCAACGCCGACGGCGCGATCGACTTCAAGATCGTCACCGCGCCGCTTGCGTCACCTGAGCGCGCCAATTGGCGCGACCTGATCCCGCACCGCGAGGGCGTCTATATTATCGATATCGAGCTCTATTCCGGCCATTTGGTGCGGCTGGAGCGTGCCAACGCATTGCCCGCCATCGTCATCCGCGATCTCAAGACGCGTGACGAACATGCCATCGCCTTCGACGAGGCGGCGTATTCGCTGGACACCATGGGCGGCCATGAATTCGACACCACGAATTTGCGTTTTTCCTATTCGTCGATGACGACGCCATCGGAAGTCTACGATTACGACATGGCGAGCCGAACGCGGATTTTGCGCAAGCGTCAGGAGATTCCGTCCGGCCACAACCCCGCCGACTATGTCACCACCCGCATCATGGCGATCTCGCATGACGGCGCCGAGGTGCCGGTCTCGATCCTGCACCGCCGGGATCTCAAGCGCGATGGCAACGCGCCGCTATTGCTCTATGGCTACGGCTCCTACGGCATGGCGATGCCGGCGTCGTTTTCCGCCAACCGGCTGTCGCTGGTCGATCGCGGCTTTGTTTACGCCATCGCGCATATCAGGGGCGGCTCGGACAAGGGCTGGGGCTGGTATCTCGACGGCAAGCGCGAGAACAAGACCAACAGTTTTGATGATTTCGCTGCCGCCGGGCGCGCGCTGATATCAGCCAAATACACAGGCCCAAAACGCATTGTCGGCCATGGCGGCAGCGCCGGCGGCATGCTGATGGGCGCGGTCGCCAATCGCGCCGGCGAGTTGTTCAAAGGCATCGTCGCCGAAGTGCCGTTCGTCGACGTGCTCAACACCATGCTCGACGACTCTTTGCCGCTGACACCGCCGGAATGGCCGGAATGGGGCAATCCGATCGCAAGCGAGGCCGACTTCAAAACCATCCTGTCCTATTCGCCTTACGACAATGTCGCGGCGAAACATTATCCCGCGATCCTTGCCATGGGCGGGCTGACCGATCCGCGCGTCACCTACTGGGAGCCGGCGAAATGGATCGCGCGGCTGCGCGCGACCATGACGGGCGGCGGCCCGGTGCTGCTGCGCACTAATATGGGCGCCGGCCACGGCGGCGCGTCCGGCCGCTTCAACCGCCTCGACGAGGTCGCGATCGCCTATGCCTTCGCGCTGTGGGCGGTGGGATTGGCGAATAAGCGCGAGGTGTGAGGGAGGATAAAAGAGCGCGGCCAGATCGTCAAAGCTCGTCATCATGGCCGGGCTTGACCCGGCCATCCACGCCTTCGTCCGCCGCGAGCGCTTTAAGACGTGGATGCCCGGGACAAGCCCGGGCATGACGGAGTTCATCGCGCCATCCGCCTTGAGGGTTAATTTTCTCCTAACGTATTTTCGACGCGGCCGCGCAGGCCCGTAATTTTACGGGCATCGGATTTACTTCTTAATCCCGCACAAACCGTTTTCGTGGTTGCATCCGTGCAGGGCCGCACCTGGGCGCGGCCGATCGGTCGTCGATTGCTATTCAAACTGCGGAAATCACGCTTGCGATGATACAGGCCGGCCGGATTCACGAGTATCTGAAGAAGCTGACGCCGACGGCGCGCGGCAATCTTTTGACCGAGCTCGAGCGGCTGGAAGCCTGCGGCGAGGAAATGCCTGGCTGCGAAGAGATCCTGGCCGCGCTGCGCGCGGAATTCCGAACGGATGAGTCGACTCAACCTCGTGCCGGCAATGCCTCGCGGTATTTTTTTGCGCCGCTGGAGCCGTTGCTGATCGACGGCGCTCCGGAGCACGCCAATCCGGGACGGATACTGCGTGGTTCGCTGGCGCCGACCTGGGAATGGATCAGCCGAGACCTGCTACCGGCGATGGCGCGCGACTATGTCAAGGAGATCAACGAACTGATCGCCGCCGATAATCAGCGCGGCGCCCTGCGCGTCGCCTCCGCTTTCCAGACCAAGATCATCAAATCCATCGAGAACACGCTCGGCTCGCCTGACGGCGCCGAGCAAACCCGCATCAAGCTTGCCACCTATACGGCTTCGCACGCGGCCTATGGCGACCTGGCCAAGATGTTGTGCGTGCTGCGCGCCCGCGATGCGCTGGCGAAATTCAACGAAGCGCTCCCGGCCATGATCAAGAAGTTCGACGATGCACGGGTTCTCAAAGTAACGGCATTGCTGGATGGGTTGGCGAAAGATCATCCCGATGCGGTTCCATTTGCGCTGGCGCTGGTGGCCAGCCGGCTCAGGACATCATGGCAATTGATCCGCCTCGCCACCAA
>VAZH01000309.1 GCA_005884465.1 Alphaproteobacteria bacterium
TGAAAAACCTTGGCTTTCTGGTCGCTAAAATAGCCGAGCCGGGTCAGGTTGACCTCTTTCAGAAAATTCTTCGGTTTTTCGGGGTCGCGGGTATCGATGTTGACGGCGACCACCTCGAAATTCGGTCCGCCGAGCCTGGTTTGCAGGTTCTCGAGCGCGGGCATCTCCTTGCGGCAGGGCAGACACCAGGTGGCCCACAGGTTCACCAGCACGGTGCGTCCGCGCCAGTCGGAGAGCTTTTTGGGCCTGCCCTCGGCGTCCTCGAAGGCGAGGTCCGGCAGCCGCAATGGCACGGTCGCCATGGTCAGCGCGGCCACTTCGCCATGCGCCAGAGGGGCGAGGCGGCGCGCAACGTCAACCGCCCCGCGGCAGGCGGGATCGCCGGCAGCGCTGCGCTTCAGCCCGCCAATCCCGTATACCCCGGCAAATCCAATCACCGCCCCGATCAGCACCGCCCCGATGGTGATGGGAATCCGGCGCACGGCAGCCGGGGGGAGCGAGGGGCGTTCAGGCATATCGTTTGTCATCCTGTATCAGATACGGCTATGCAGAGCCTGGATGGGTCGAGCCGGTAACGGCGCAGCGCGGTTGGTCCGCGGGCGAGACGATGAGTGGCAAATCGTGAATAATAAGTCATGAGTAGCAAGTCATGAGCAACAAGATGTGGGGCGGCCGGTTCACCGAACGCCCCGACGCGATCATGGAGGAAATCAACGTCTCCATCGACGTCGATCGTCACCTTTATGCCCAGGACATCGCCGCGTCCAAGGCCCACGCCGCGATGCTCGCCGCGCAAGGCATTATCACGGCGAACGATGCGAAAAATATCGCGAAGGGTCTAGACACGATTTTGTCAGAAATCGGCAAGGGATCGTTCGATTTCAAGCGCGCGCTCGAGGACATTCACATGAATGTCGAGAGCAGGCTCGGCGAATTGATCGGGCCCGCCGCCGGCCGGCTGCACACCGCGCGTTCCCGCAACGATCAGGTCGCGACCGATTTCCGGCTTTATGTCCGCGACATGATCGACGAGACCGATGCCGCGCTGGCCGCGTTCCAGCGCGCGCTGGTGGAGCGGGCGATCGAACATGCCGCGACCGTGATGCCGGGCTTCACCCATCTGCAGACCGCGCAACCGGTGACGTTCGGGCATCATCTGTTGGCCTATGTCGAAATGGCGGCGCGCGACCGCGGCCGTCTTGCCGACGCGCGAAAACGCCTCAACGAATCCCCGCTCGGCGCTGCGGCGCTGGCCGGCACCTCGTTCCCGATCGATCGCGACGCCACCGCAAAGGCGCTTGGCTTCGACCGGCCGATGGCCAATTCACTCGATGCGGTCTCCGATCGCGACTTCGTGCTCGAAACCTTGTCAGCGGCGGCGATCGCCTCCGTGCATCTGTCGCGCTTCGCCGAGGAGATCGTGATCTGGACTTCGCCGCTGGTGGGGTTGGTGCGGCTCTCCGACAAGTTCACCACCGGCTCCTCGATCATGCCGCAGAAGCGCAATCCGGACGCCGCCGAACTGGTCCGCGCCAAGACCGGCAGGGTGATCGGCGCGCTGACCGCATTGCTGATCGTGATGAAGGGTCTTCCGCTGGCCTATCAAAAGGACATGCAGGAGGACAAGCAAGGCGCGATGGAAGCGTTCGGCGCGCTCTCGCTGGCGATCCGGGCGATGACCGGAATGGTCGCCGACATGGGGCCGGACCAGGCGCGGATGAAAGCCGCCGCGGGCGAGGGCTACGCCACCGCCACCGATCTTGCCGACTGGCTGGTGCGGACGCTGAAAATGCCATTCCGCGATGCCCATCACGTCACCGGGCGCATCGTCGCCGAGGCGTCGAAGCAAGGGGTGCCGCTGCACCGGCTGCCGCTGAAAGACATGCAGACGATCGAGTCCAGAATCACGGCGGAGGCTCTGGATGTGCTTTCGGTGGAAGCCTCGGTGCAAAGCCGCAACAGCTATGGCGGGACGGCGCCGAAGAACGTGCTGGCGCAAGCGAGAGGCTGGCTCAAGCGGCTGGAAAAAGAGCGAAAATTGGGCTGAGCACAGGAATTTCGCTGCAATTGCATGCTTGTGCAGCTCTCGCCAGAACAGGGCAATCTTTGTATGGTGCCGCCGCATTGGGGATTTTATCGTGACAAGCAACTACAGCCCTTCGGGATGGGCCATCATTGTTTTGAGCGCGGTCGTGCTCGCGCTCGCAGGCTGCGGCCGCAAAGGCGGCCTCGACCTGCCGCCGACTGCATCATCGGCGGCCGTCGCGGCACCGGCCGATACCGACGCCGAAGTGACGGGCAGGCCAAGCGTGTTCAATCCGTATTCCGGCACCGACGCGCCGCCGGCTGCCACCAAAGGCCGCAAGAAACCCTTCGTTCTCGATCCGCTTCTCAACGACTGAGCCCGCCATGAATCACTTCGACTATCGCAACGGCGTGCTGCACGCCGAGGCGGTGAATCTGATTGAGTTGGCGGATGCGGTCGGCACGCCGTTCTATTGCTATTCGACCGCGACGCTGGAACGTCATTACCGGGTGTTCAGCGGCGCCTTCGCCGATGAGAAGGCGCTGGTCTGCTACTCGCTGAAGGCCAACTCCAACCAGTCGGTGCTGCGCACGCTGGCAAAACTCGGCGCCGGCGCCGACGTGGTTTCGGGCGGCGAGTTGAAGCGCGCGCTGGCCGCCGGGATTCCGCCCGAGAAGATCTTGTTCTCGGGCATCGGCAAGACCGAAACCGAGCTGCGCGCGGCGCTTGATGCGGACCTTCTTTGCATCAACATCGAATCCGAACCCGAGCTCGAATTGCTGTCGCGGCTCGCCGCCGAGACCGGCCGCACCGCGCGGATCTCGGTTCGGGTCAATCCCGACGTCGATTCCGGCTCGCACGCCAAGATCTCGACCGGCAAGTCCGAGAACAAGTTCGGCGTGCCGCTCGCACGCGCCCGCGAAGTCTATGCCCGCGCCGCGAAACTGCCGGGCATTCGCGTCACCGGCGTCGACATGCATATCGGCAGCCAGATCACCGATCTGGTGCCGCTCGAAGCCGCCTTCCGGCTGCTGGCCGAATTCGTGCAAACGCTGCGCGCCGATGGCCATACCATCACCCATGTCGATTTCGGCGGCGGGCTCGGTATTCCCTATTATGCCGACCGGGAACCGCCGCCGGTGCCGGCCGCCTATGCCGCTGTTGTCAAGCGGGTGACGCATAATCTCGGTTGCACGCTGATATTCGAGCCGGGACGAATGATCGTCGGCAATGCCGGCATCCTGGTCACCCGCGTGATCTATGTGAAGCACGGCGAGGCGAAGAACTTCGTCATTATCGACGCGGCGATGAACGACCTGATCCGCCCCACACTGTACGAAGCGCACCACGACATCCTGCCGATCGTTGCGGCTGCGTCCGGCGCGCCGATCATCACCGCCGACGTGGTCGGCCCGGTCTGCGAAAGCGGCGATTATCTCGCGCTCGACAGGACTCTGCCCGAACCTAGGGCGGGCGATCTGCTGGCGATCATGACGGCCGGCGCCTACGGCGCGGTGCAGTCCGGCACCTACAACACCCGGGCGCTGGTGCCGGAAGTGCTGGTCAAGGACGACCGGTACGCGGTGGTGCGGCCGCGGGTGGAGGTCGATGACCTGATTGCGATGGACCGGTCAGCGCCGTGGCTGTGACGATCTCGTGTCCCGGACGCGGCACAGCGCGCTTGGCGCTGCTCCGCAGAGCCGGGACCCACTAGTAGTCAAACAGGATGGACCCCGGATCGGCAGCGCACCACGCCGCAAGCGCGGCGCGCTGCGCCTCGTCCGGGGCACATGTCCCTTACTGGCTGAGTGAGCGCTCTTTCATCCTTCCAACACCCGCC
>VAZH01000310.1:0-8530 GCA_005884465.1 Alphaproteobacteria bacterium
GCAAGGTGATGGCGACGATGAAATTCATCGAAAACCACATCACGATCATGATGGATATCTGGGGTGGCGTCGATGCCATCAGGGCCCACGTGCCTCCCATGGCCGACGATCGGCGGGAAGGCAGCGCCCGGCTATTGAACGGGCCGAAGTTGGACGGCGACGCCGGTCACGCCTCGCAGAACGACATCGACGCATTGTTTGAGTGACGACAGCCTTTCTTTCGGCAGAAAACAAAACGCCGGCGTTTCTTGTTTTGGAAATCAATTTGAGTTCGTCATTCCGGGATGGTGCGCTAGCTAGCACCAGACCTCAGATGCGCAATTGCGCATCGGGGAATCTCGAGATTCCGGGTTCGATGCGGAGCCTGTCATCGGGCCGCGCGGCGCCTGTCATCGGGCGCGCGTCCGCGCGACCCGTTGGCGCGGACCCGTTGGCATCGCCCCGGAATGACAGGGGTGAGCAGGTCAGGCCCGCGGCGCGCAGCGGACGTAGACCATGTTGCCGTAACGAAGCCCGGCATCCTTGTCGATGAAACGGGTGATCAGCACGCGCCCGTCGAATGAGACGATCTCACGATCCTGCTCGGCGCCGGCCGGTCCGGGCGGACCGATATAATTCTTGCCGCTCGGGCTGCCCTTGAGACGCAATTCCAGCGGCGTCGCCTGGTCGGCCAGATGCATGATCACGCCGCCGGAAGAGCCGGCTCCGATCACGTAAGGCTGCTTGCACTGCGCCCGCGCCGCGGCTTCGGTGCGCGCGCGATCACTGGGATTCTGGAACGATGCAAGGCCCCAGCGGCCGACAATCTCGTCGGAGCGGATGGTCGCCGGCACTTCGGGCAGGGGCTCGGGAGCGACCGATGGAGAGGATGAGAATGAGGGCAGGTTCGTGCTCCCGCACGCGCCGAGGAATATCGTTAGCGCGCAGGCGATCCCCAGGTGAGCGACCGCGCGCGCGTTACGTGACCTGACCATGGCATTTCCCCGAACAATTCGCGGCCGCACCCGTCCCGCAGCCAAGCGTAAAACTGCTGTCGGAGCAATGACGTCCAGCAAATTACCCTCGCGCTCGGATGTTATTTCCCGAAGCATCCTATATCGGCCTCACCAACGGCTTAACCCCCTTTGCTTGACAGGATCGGCGTCAAGCCATATTCCCGGGCGCACAATTAGCACTCCGAGAGTGTGATTGCCAAAGAATGCGAGCGGTTCTGCCCCTTGCGGTGTCGAATACGCCTTGTGTTCCGATCCACTGTCAAACCCGACCGACAAACCGACCCTCCAGAAGGAACCCTCATGGCTAAATCCAAATTTCGTCCGCTGCATGACCGTGTCGTGGTCAAGCGAATCGAGGCCGAAGAAAAGACCAAGGGCGGCATCATCATTCCGGACACCGCCAAGGAAAAGCCCTCGCAGGGCGAAATCACCGCGGTCGGGCCGGGCGGGCGTGACGAAGCCGGCAAGCTGATCCCGATCGACCTCAAGGTCGGCGACCGCGTGCTGTTCGGCAAATGGTCGGGCACCGAGGTCACGATCGACGGCGAGGATCTCCTGATCATGAAGGAGAGCGACATCATGGGCGTGCTGGCCTGAGACCAACTCATACTGCCGCTGCACACTACCCGTCATGCCCGGGCTTCACCGGGGCATCCATCCTCTTCGGAAGAGTCTCGCGAAGGTGATGGATTGCCGGTCAAGCCCGGCAATGACGGTAAGGGAGCGCCGCAAACAACCGTACCCAATCAATCAGGAGCATCTCAAATGGCTGCCAAGGACGTAAAATTTTCCGGAGAGGCGCGAGATCGCATGCTGCGCGGGGTCGATATTCTCGCCAATGCGGTGAAGGTGACGCTCGGCCCCAAGGGCCGCAACGTCGTGCTCGACAAGTCGTTCGGTGCGCCCCGCATCACCAAGGACGGCGTCACCGTCGCCAAGGAAATCGAGCTTGAGGACAAGTTCGAGAATATGGGCGCGCAGATGCTGCGCGAAGTCGCCTCCAAGACCAGCGACACCGCCGGCGACGGCACCACCACCGCCACCGTGCTGGCGCAGGCGATCCTGCGGGAAGGCGGCAAATCGGTTGCCGCCGGCATGAACCCGATGGATCTCAGGCGCGGTATCGAGATTGCGGTGCATGCCGTGGTCAAGGACCTCGAGAAGCGCGCCAAGCCGGTCGCCTCGTCGTCCGAAATCGCCCAGGTCGGCACCATCTCGTCCAATGGCGACACCGCGATCGGCAAGATGATCGCGCAGGCGATGCAGAAGGTCGGCAATGAAGGCGTCATCACCGTCGAGGAGAACAAGTCGCTCGAAACCGAAGTCGACATCGTCGAGGGCATGAAATTCGACCGCGGTTACCTGTCGCCCTATTTCATCACCAACGCCGAGAAGATGACCGCCGAGCTCGAGGACGTCTACGTGCTGCTGCACGAGAAGAAACTGTCCGGACTGCAGTCGATGCTGCCGGTACTCGAAGCCGTGGTGCAGTCGGGCCGTCCACTATTGATCATCGCGGAAGACGTCGAAGGCGAGGCGCTGGCGACGTTGGTCGTCAACCGGCTGCGCGGCGGTCTCAAGGTCGCAGCCGTCAAGGCGCCCGGCTTCGGCGATCGACGCAAGGCGATGCTGGAAGACATCGCGATCCTGACCGGTGGCCAGCTGATCTCCGATGAACTCGGCATGAAGCTCGAAAGCGTGACGATCAACATGCTCGGCCGCGCCCGCAAGGTCGTGATCGACAAGGA
Organism: Alphaproteobacteria bacterium; assembly: GCA_005884465.1. Lineage (GTDB taxonomy): Bacteria > Pseudomonadota > Alphaproteobacteria > Rhizobiales > Xanthobacteraceae > Bradyrhizobium. The sequence goes on from VAZH01000310.1 coordinate 2,744, forward strand.
GAACACAACCATCGTCAACGGCGCCGGCAAGAAGAAGGACATCGAGGCCCGCGTCAATCAGATCAAGGCGCAGATCGAGGAGACCACGTCGGACTACGACCGCGAGAAGCTGCAGGAGCGTCTTGCCAAGCTCGCCGGCGGCGTCGCAGTCATCCGCGTCGGCGGCGCAACCGAGGTCGAGGTGAAGGAGAAAAAGGATCGCGTCGAGGACGCCCTCAACGCAACCCGCGCGGCCGTGCAGGAAGGCATCGTGCCGGGCGGAGGCGTCGCGCTGCTACGCGCCAAGAAGGCCGTCGGGCGCATCAGCAACGACAATCCCGATGTACAGGCCGGCATCAATATCGTGCTGAAAGCGCTGGAGGCGCCGGTCCGCCAGATCGCCGAGAATGCCGGCGTCGAAGGCTCGATCGTGGTCGGCAAGATCCTCGAGGACAAGTCCGAGACTTTCGGCTTCGATGCGCAGACCGAAGAGTATGTCGACATGGTCGCCAAGGGCATCATCGACCCGGCCAAGGTGGTACGCGCCGCGCTGCAGGACGCTGCTTCGGTGGCCGCCCTTCTGGTGACCACCGAAGCCATGGTCGCGGAATTGCCGAAGGAACCGGCGCCGCCGATGCCCGGCGGTGGCGGCATGGGTGGCATGGGCGGCATGGGTTTCTAAGGCCGCCCTCTTATCGAGATCGCCGAACGGAAGGTCGCCTCCAGGCGGCCTTCTTTTTTGGCGATTTGTGCGGGTTTTGCTATTGAAAGCCTGGTTCGGATTCTCAACGGAATCGAATGAGCTTTGCGATATCGTCTGATCAACTCTTCGGGGAATCACCTATGCGCGCGCTTCTGTTCTGCCTGCTCGGCCTGATGACAGCCTCGTCGGATCTCGCATTGGCTCAAATGAAGCTCTCGCCCAAGGCCGCGCCGGGGGCCAACGAAACCAGGTATTTCACGTCCATCGACGGGTTGATGGACGGCAATGCGGACGCCATCCTCAAGGAAACCCGGCAGGGCAAGACCGTCACCTCGGCGGTGCTCGACGTTTGCTACCCGGCCGAAAAAGGCTCCGATCGCAAGGACCGCTTTGTCGTCAACCTGGCGGTCAACGGTCAGACCTTGAGTGGAACCACGCAGAGCATCAGTGACCAATTGCCTGTTACCGTGAAGCTGGTGCGCAAGCCGACCGGCGACACTTTCGAATTCAAGGGCCAGATCAGCGTCGGCCAGACCGTCACCGAGGTGACCTCGACCGACAATTCCGACCTCAGTGAAAAGGAATTCCGCGACAACCAGACCACCGACGACGGTATCGCGGCAGCGCCGAAGGATTTCAGCGAAGTCTCTCCGGAATCGATTGGCGTAAGGTTGAAGCTCGACGCGGCGCTGGATTTCCTTCAAGGGCTGAAGGGGCAGGATGTCGAGGTTTCGCTCAGCAGCCTCACCGTCTCGTGCGATGCGCTGCGCGCCGGCGAGCAGACGATCAACATCAGCGTCGATCCGAATCGCGCCGCCGGGCTGATTGCGAAATTCAAGTCGCTGCCCGGCGTAGTGGCCGCCGGCTGGACCAGCGGCATCGTGGAGATGGAGCGCTCGATCCGTTTTCTGGCCGCCGACTGGCGCGACGGCGACAGACTGAACAGGGACAAGCTCGCGGCGGCTATTGCCAACGTCCTGGGCAAAACGCTTTCCGCGAAACCGTCGTCGTCGGCATGGAATCCCAATACCGGCAAGCTGAAATTGACGTTCAAGCGGCCGAGCCAGATATTTCCCGCCCTCGGCCTCACCGAAACGGTTGAGGTCACCGCGCTGGTGGCGCCGGACAGGCCCGGCGCATCCGACCGACTGATGCTCTGGATCAGCAATCCCGTGGTTTCGACGAAGGACGAAACCGCGGGCCCCAAACTTAATCTGGCCGAAGAGTCGAGCGGCGACGAAGAAGGCGACCAAAAGGACGACAACGGCTCGGTCGATGCGCTGGCGAAGGAATTCAAGGGCCAGCGCTGGGATGCCGATAAATCGGCCTGGAAATAGCCTGTTTCTACCGACCTTGGGTTAGACGCTACCGGTTCACAAGAAAACGCATCACCGCACCGGCCTAAAATTCAGTTGGTGTTGAGGCGGAATCGCAGCGATCTGGTTCCGATGAACGAAACGAAATCGCCTTGCCGCTTCCAGGTGGCAGCCTCGCTCAGCACCGCCACCAGTTCATCGTCGGCCTGAGCCCGCGCCGGCGGACAGGCGCGATCCTGCAGCGGAGCGGCGACAAAGATCACGGTATTGCCGGCCACCGAAAACTGGCCCTTGCCGGCCTTGCACCACAGGTCGAGCGTCGCCTCGCCGCTGTCGCCGATCTCCAGCGTCGGAAGCCGCTTCGATCCGGGCTGAGGCGCCACATCCAGCGTCATCTCCAGTCCAAACGGGAATCCATCATCGGCGCAAGCCGGAATGACCTGGAGGCCGGCCGCGGCCACGATCAGCGCCAGTGCGGCCTGCCTCACAGAATTTGTCGCTGACAACATGCAATCCCTCGAAATATCCTAGGCGCTCACCGCCGCGCGTTGTTCTATCGCATGATCCGCCAAAGTGTGGGAGGTTTGGCGAAAAGATCATGCGCACTTGCAATAATTTAGAGCGTGACATCCATCTGTGTCGTCAGAGCCGGTCTTATTTCAAGACCATCGCCGTGAACGGATACACATAGGCCTGCAGGGTCACCAGCACGCCGACGAGGCATGCCAGCGCGATCGAGTGCAGGAACACGTAACGCAGGATCGAACCTTCGTGACCGTACCAGTTCGTCGCGGTGGAGGCGACGACGATCGATTGGGCGTCGATCATCTTGCCCATCACGCCGCCCGACGAGTTGGCGGCGCCCATCAGGATCGGCGACAGGCCGAGTTGCTCGGAGGTGATTTTCTGCAAGTTACCGAACAGAATGTTAGAGGCGGTATCCGATCCGGTCAGCGCCACGCCCAACCAGCCGAGCAGCGTGCCGAAGAAGGGATACAGCACCCCGGTCGCCGCAAACGCCAGACCGAGCGTCGCATCGACGCCCGACAGTCGCGTCAGCGTGCCGATCGCGAGCATCGCCGAAATCGTGATCAGCGAAATCGCGCACAGCTTGATGGTGCGGCCATACTCCGCGATCATCCTGGCCGGCGAGAAGCCCATCAGCAAGCCGGAAATAATTGCCGCGATCAGCATGCCCGTTCCGGTGAACGACAGGTAGGTGAAGGCGAACACCGCGCCTTCCGGTGTCGGCTTCGGCGCCACCGGCGGCACCTTGTTGATCATATTGTGCAGCTCGGGAACGGGGTAATTCCAGGTAAAGATCGAGTTTGCCCAGTTCTTGAACGCGCCGGTGCCCCAAATCAGCATCACGACGCAGACGATGATCCATGGCAGCAGTGCGCTCCAAAGCTGGGCTTGCGTCAGCGGCGTCTTGTCGATGGGCTTTGCCGCCACCATCGTGGCGGCCGACTCGTCCCTGCCGGGCAACGCCGGCGACAGCCAGAGTTCCCTGGGTTGCCAGACCTTGAGGAAGAGGATGAGACAGCCCATCGAGATCAGCGATGCACCGATATCGACGATCCATGGATTGATGTAGTTCGAGATCAGGAATTGCGGAATCGCGAACGAAACGCCGGTGACGAGGACGGCCGGCCAGATCGCCGTCATCCCGCGCCACCCCGCGAATGCCCAGATCAGCCAGAACGGCACGATCAGCGAGAAAACCGGCAATTGGCGGCCGACCATCGCGCCGAGAATATAGGGATCGAGACCGGTCACCGAAGCGAGACCCTGGATCGGCGTACCCAGCGCGCCATAAGCGACCGGGGCGGTATTAGCGATCAGGGACAGGCCGGAAGCCGCCAGCGGCGAGAAACCGAGACCGATCAAGACTGCGCCGGTGATCGCGACCGGCGTTCCGAAGCCGGATGCGCCCTCGAAAAATGCGCCGAACGCAAACGCGATCAGCAACAGTTGCAGGCGGCGGTCGGTGGTGACGCCGCCGATGGCGCGCTTCAACAGCTCGAACCGTCCGGTCTCGACCGTAATACGGTAGAGGAAAATGACGTTGAGCACGATCCAGCCGATGGGGAAGAAGCCGACCACCACGCCGAGCAGCGATGCCTTGACCGACATGGCGGCAGGCATGGTGTATATGAAAATCGTGATGATGTTGGCGGCGATCAGCGCGATGACAGCCGCGAGGTGCGCCTTCACCCTGCCGCTGGCAATCAACACTAGAAGCGTAACTACCGGAAGTGCGGCGGCGACCGTCGACAGCGCCGCATTGCCGAGCGGATCATAGATTTGATTCCACATTACAGTTTCTCCCCCACGCCACTATTGCTGCGCGCCGACCAGCGTGCACGGTCAGGCGTGCCTGGCGTGATCGCAAGGTGTGTCTTTGCAATGCGCGAAATCAGCCGGGAATTTGGCTTTACCAAGCTCCGCTCACAACCCCGCGAAGTGCGAAAGGCCCCGCCCCTCGCCGTTATACCCATGCTAGGGTTGACTCGGAGGCTGCGACAAGCCACCGCAGACCGCGACCCTTACGACTTTAGTCTAGCATACCAAATTCTCCAATTTTTTCAGGGCTTTGAAGCCATTCTCCTGGAGACGGTAATCTGTGAACAGTATCCGCTCGACGCTCGCGACCGTATGGCGGATCGCTGCCCCTTATTTTCGTTCCGAAGACAAATTAGCGGGCCGCGCACTGCTCGCGGCGGTGATTGCGATCGAACTTTCGCTGGTCGGGATCGACGTTCTCCTGAACCAGTGGAACAACCGCTTTTACAACGCGCTTCAGGAAAAGGATTGGGACGGGTTCGTCAGGGAAATCGGCATCTTCTCGCTGCTTGCCACCTGTTATATCGCACTCGCGGTCTATCAGCTTTATCTCAATCAATGGCTTCAGATCCGCTGGCGCCGCTGGTTGACCAGTCACTATCTCGGTGAGTGGTTGCAGGATGCCAACCATTATCGCATGCAGCTGCAGGGCGATGCCGCCGACAACCCGGACCAGCGCATCACTGACGACGTGAAACTGTTCGTCGAGCGAACGCTGGACATCGGTGTCGGCCTGCTGAGCGCGGTGGTGACCCTGGCATCCTTCATCATCATCCTGTGGGGTCTCTCTGCGGCATCTCCGCTGACGATTTTCGGCCGCGAGTTCACGATCCCCGGCTATCTCGTGTGGGGCGCGCTGATCTATGCGGTGTTCGGAACGGCGCTGACGCAGTGGATCGGCTCACCGCTGGTCAACCTTGATTTTCAACAGCAGCGCTACGAGGCCGATTTCCGCTTCAACCTCGTGCGGGTGCGCGAAAATTCCGAACAGATTGCACTATTGCAGGGCGAGAGCGCCGAACGGCAGCGGCTGTCGGAGCGCTTCGGCCGCGTCGTCGACAACTGGTACGGCATCATGCAGCGGACCAAGCGGCTGACCGCGTTTACCGCAAGCTACTCGCAAGCCGCGGTGATCTTCCCCTACGTTCTGGTGGCGCCGGCCTATTTTGCCGACAAGATTCACCTCGGCGGCATGATGCAGACCGCGGCCGCCTTCTCCAGCGTGCAAAAGGCGCTGTCATTCTTCGTCACCATTTACCGGTCGCTGGCGGAATGGCGGGCCGTGATCGCACGCCTCGACGGATTTGAGATGGCAATCGGCAGCGCCGCCAACCTGACCGAGCGGGCAGACTCGATTCATGTCGTGCCATCACCCGGCAGCGACAAGATCGACCTCGAACAGCTTCTCGTCAGGCTGCCCAACGGAAGGCCGTTGGTCTCGGC
>VAZH01000310.1:8655-16648 GCA_005884465.1 Alphaproteobacteria bacterium
CTGCCGCAGCGGCCGTATTTTCCGGTCGGTTCGCTAAAGGCTGCGATCGTCTATCCCGCGGAAGCGAGCGTGTTGGGTACGGATCGGGTCAGGGATGTTCTGATCGCAGTGGGCCTGCCCCAGCTCGCGTCGCGGCTGGAGGAAGATGCGCACTGGAACCGAATCCTCTCCCTGGGCGAGCAACAGCGCCTTGGGCTCGCACGCGCGCTGTTGCACGCGCCGCAATATCTCTTCCTCGACGAAGCGACCGCCTCGCTCGATGAAGCCTCGGAAGCCCGGCTCTATCGTCTCCTCGAGGAAAAATTGCCGACAACCACCATCGTCTCGATCGGTCACCGCTCTACGCTTGACGCCTTCCATCAGCGCCATGTCGTGCTGATCCGTGATGGCGAACAATTTCTCCTGCAGAACCGGAGCGAGGACGCCAAGCTGTGATAAGGCGTGGCCTCGCTCTACTCAGGGCGCCTCAGAACCAGCGTCGCGGCCACGGCCGGCGGCGGATCCAGCGGTGCCAGACATAAGCAAACACCGCCAGCAGCACGGCGCCCGCCAGCACCGGTGCGAACAAGAATGACCAGGGAAGGTTGTTGGAAACCACCAGGCAGGGGATTGATCCCTGCCGGTGGATGAAACGTGCCGGTGACAACCATCGCAGCAATGGCCACTCCAACCGCGGCGGCCGCCGCCCAGCCGTGCGGGCCGGTCAGCTGAAGCATTGCGAGCCCGGCCAGGGTCGCCACGAGGTGCCCGCCGATCAGCGCGCGCGGTTGCGCCGGCTCTGCTTCCGGCGATCCGATGACGAGCACGATGGAGGTCGCAAAGGGGATGATAACAAGCGGAAAGTGCGATGCGACCGACAACCACTCCATCGCGCCGATGGCGATGGCGGCCCCAAGGCCTGCGACGGCTCCCTCCACCATGTCGCGCAAGCTGACGCGACGCCATCCACTGCTGGCCGTCTCTCGCCATTCCAGACGCATTTGGTCCACCGCAAAACAAAGGGCGGCAGATCGCTCTGCCGCCCTGCCAGTCTAGAGAGAATGAATTACTTCAGGTTAGTCATCGCGGTCAGGTCAGCCGAGAACTTCACGACGCCGGTTGCGCTGCACCAGTTGGAGCCGAACCCGCCGGGATTGATCGCGGTTACGAAGGACGGGCTGAAATTGGTGGTGCTGTAATCGCTCGTGAAGGCGTTACAATTGCCCTTCGAAAGGTTGGTGTCGTAGTAGCGCAGATCCAGCGTGAACACCTTGTAGGTGAAGCCTACACCGACATTCCAAGTGTTGTAGCTGGGCTCAGGAATGCCAAGCGGGAATGGTCCGCCGAAGGCCGTCGCGGTCGTGGTACCATAGAATGCATCGGACGTTCCAAGCCACTGACGGCCGAACTCACCAGAGATGTACATGCCCACACCGCTGCTGCCGAACGTCGTGCTCGGTGCAGTCCACTTGCCGGTGATCGATGCGTAGTTGCCCCAGGCGCCGAGGTTCAGGAAGTTCGGTGAGTAATACTCGTTGACGCCGAACTGCCACTGGTCGTTAAGCGTCACGTTGACCTTGGCGTAACCTTCATAAAAGCTGGCGCTTTTCTTGGCGAAGTTACCGTTGATCGGGAGACCGATAGCACCCTGGGAGAAATCGATGCTGTTGCCGAAGACGGCGCAATTTCCCTGCAGCGTAGTGCCCTGCGAGCCAAAGCACTGTCCGCCTGGATAGAGATAACCCCAAACACCGAAGTCGAAGGCGAACATACCGATGGTCGGACGAATACCGCCGTAGACATCGATTTCAGCTGCCGCGCGGTTCGGGAACGAAATACTTTCGCCGGCCACACCGATGTAGAGCTGCAGATCCTTGTTGAGGTTGTAGCGCGGTTCGAAATAGGCCGCGACCGAGGGCTTGTGATTGGACTGGGTGATACCGCGGAAGATGTAATCGTTCATCAGCGCGCTGCCGAAGGCGAAATCCCAAGGCTCGAACGGCGGTGGTGGCGGCGCCCTGACAGCTTTGACAGCCATATCTGCCGCATAGGCGGAACCCGCAGTCATCGCAAGCATCGCCGCGACCAAAACCATTTTCTTCATGACGATCCCCATCACATTTTAAGATCAGTCCGATTCCGGGGCCCCTAGGGACAAGCGGCAACGACTGCACCAAATTCCTTAACCTCGCCGCAATCTGGAACGCGCCGTCCAATGGGTGAAGCAAAAAAGACAAGCATCTGCCGACTTTTTAGGCGTTATGACCGTTCCGCGAAATGTTGTCGGCGGGTGTTGCATTCCGACAACAATTTTGGCCGGTTTCCGTGTCGGTTAAGCGACTCTCTCGGGCGTCCACCCCGACCTCGGGATGCCCCGCGGATCGAATCGGCGGGCTTTGAGTCTGGCGCACAGCGCGCGATCCGCAGGGGCATGGCCGCAGGTTTCGACCCGAGGTTCGGCGATCTCGCAATAGACAAGGCCGCAGCGGCGGGCGCTGCGGCCTTGAGCAAAAAGCCCGACGCTATTTGTCGTCGTCTCCACTGGAGGACGAGCTGCCGGAGGACCAGGACGGCGTAGTGCCGCCCGAGGAACTGGGAGAAGCCCAACTCGGGCCGGCTGGAGCGGGCGCGGGAGCCGGGGTTGGCGCAGCCTCCGGCGCCGCAGGTTTGGGCGCCGCTGGCCTGGGTGTCGCGGGCCTCGCCGCCGGAGCCGCCTTCTTTGCAGTCGCCTTCTTGGCAGCCTTCTTGGCTGATTTCTTCGGCGCTGCCGCCTTCGATTTTTTGGCGGATTTCTTCGCAGACTTCTTGGCAGCCTTTTTCGCCGACCTCTTTGCAGACTTCTTCGAAGATTTCTTGCCCGATTTCTTCTTCGCAATCATAAGTTTTTTCTTGCTCTTTTTACTCTTGCCGCTTTTTTTCTTTTTGCCTTTAGCCATCGTGATCCTCCTGTTGCCGCCGATCAAAGTCTATCGAGCGTTTCAAGTCGTCCGCCTCAACCGCGGGGCCAATCGCTCAGTTCAATCCTGGCCGAGGACCGCCTGTCGCCCAATCGAGAAGCTCAACCGTGTGCACCACAGGAACTGACGTACCACCGGCAATCTGCACCATGCATCCAATATTGCCCGCAGCAATCATGTCCGGCTTGACCTTTGCAATATTGGCGATCTTTCGATCGCGCAATCTGTTCGCAATGTCAGGCTGGAGAATGTTGTACGTCCCCGCCGAACCGCAACACAAATGGCTCTCGGGTACATCTTTCACCACGAATCCGTTCTTGGAAAGCAATTCTTTCGGCGCGTGCGTGATTTTCTGTCCATGCTGCAGCGAACAGGCTGAGTGATAGGCGATGACGAGATCGCTTTGTTGCTGCGCTGGCTGCAGTTCGATGCTGCCGAGATACTCCGTGATATCCTTGGCCAGCGCGGAAATCCTCGCGGCAGCGGCCGCGAAGTCGCGGTCCTCACGCAGCATGAAGCCATAATCCTTGATCACCGTTCCGCAACCGGATGCCGTCACCAGGATGGCGTCGAGGCCATTTCCTTCGGCCTCCTTCAGCCAGACGGCGATATTGGCGCGCGCCCGCGCCAATGCGTCGTCGTCGCGTCCAAGGTGGTGGGTGAGCGCGCCGCAACATTGCTCGTCCTTGACCAGCACGACCTCGATGCCGTGGCGCGTCAGGAGATTGATCGCGGCCTGATTGATGCGCGGTGCCAGCACCTGTTGGGCACAGCCCTGCAGCAGCGCGACCCGTCCGCGCCGGTTACCGAGGGCCGGAAAAACGCTTCCGCCAGCCGGTCCCGATGCCGGAAGGCTGCCCGGCGCCAGAGCCAGCATGGCCTTGATTCGCCGTAATAAACTCGGCGACGCCGTGGCTGCTTTGGGGGCTGGCAGAAGGCCGGCCAGCGGCCGGGCCAAGCGCGCCAGGATCATGCTCAAGCGAAACAGTCCCGGCCGCGGCAGCACCCACGCCAGGACCGAACGCAACAGACGCTCGGTCAACGGCCGGGCATATTCTTTTTCAATTCTTACCCGCGCCTGATCGACCAGATGCATGTAGTGCACGCCCGATGGACAGGTGGTCATGCAGGCGAGGCAGGAGAGACAGCGGTCGATGTGCTTGACCACCTCTCGAGTCGGCGGCCGGTCCTTTTCCAGCATCTCCTTGATGAGATAGATCCGGCCGCGCGGGCTATCGAGTTCGTCGCCGAGCAGCACGTAGGTAGGGCAGGTCGCGGTACAGAACCCGCAATGCACGCAGGCGCGCAAAATCTTGTCGGCCTCCGCGATATCGGGATTGGCGAGTTGAGCGGGGCTGAATTCGGTTTTCATGTCGCGGACTCCCGCGTCATCCGGCCGCGATTGAGGATGCTTTTCGGATCGAAACTGTGGCGAACGCGTTCGCTCAAGGCGGCAAGGCCCCCCGGCTGGGGATGAAACACCTCGACGTTGCGGCGAATCTCCTCGGGCGCACGCAGCAGCATGGCGTGGCCGCTGGCGGCGTTGATGCGCTGGCGCACCAGCGCGGCCTGGGCGTCGGGCCTTGGCGGCAGGGCCGCCCAGATCAGGCCCCCACCCCAGTCGTAGATCACGTCGCCGCCGGTATCGCGCGATAGCCGCTCGCCGAGCGCGCCCCCCGAAGCCGGCGGACAAACGATCCGCCACACCGGCCACGCCCCCAGCGCGCCGTTGGCCGCGAACGGTTGAACATCACGAACCGAACTCCAGATCGCCTGAGAGGCGGCATCTTCGACCATCTGCGCGGTCCCAAACGGCGCAAGCAGCTTGCCGAGCGCCGCCGCGCGATGGACAGCCGACGCGGTGATGCCCTCCAACCGCAGCAGCGTGACCGCCTCTCGCGGCGATCCGAGATCGCCAAGGCCGTTCATTGCCGCTCGAAATACCGAATTCGGCACGTGCGCCGCGCCCGTGCGCCGCGCCAGACACGTCGAACGGCGACCCCAGCGCCGCAGTCATCGCCCGGTTTGCAGCGACATCATCCAGCCCGCGCAGCACCAGCGTGCGCTCGCTCTCGGGCCTCGGCATCACCTTCAACGTCACCTCCGTCATGACCGCCAGCGTGCCCCAAGACCCCGCCAGCAGCTTGCACAGATCGTAGCCGGTGACGTTCTTCACTACCCGGCCACCGGCTTTAAAGCTGTCGCCGAAGCCGGACACCGCCTGCGCGCCCAGTAGGTGGTCGCGCGCGCCGCCAGCCTTGATGCGGCGGGGACCGGCCAGGCCGGCGCCCACCATGCCTCCAATAGTCCCCAGGTTTGGCGTGCCCAAAAGCGGCGAGGTATCGATCGGCTCGAACGCGAATTGCTGATTTTTGGAGTCGATCAGCGACTTGATGTCGGCGAGCGGCGCGCCCGCCTGAACGGTAATGATCAGCTCGGTCGGTTCATACGACGTCACCCCATTGAGCGCCGACAAATCCAATAGCGCATTGGTCGCCATCGGCTGGCCGATCAGCCGCTTGGAGCCATGGCCGATGATTTCCAGCGGCTGCTCGCTGGCGATCGCCGCGCGCACCGCCTGCTCGACATCCTTGGCATCGCGTATTTTCAGAGTGTCCACGCCTTCCGTCTCGCGTTTCCCGCACGACCTATTGAAATGGCGGTGTTTGTCGCACCATCAGACCATCCTTCTAAAGCCGTGGCTGAGAGGCACAAGGGTGAGCTTTCACGAGCGGCACGCGGACGTCCCTCGACGGGCTGGGTTGCCGGCTCGAGAGCCGACGTCATCCGCTCTCACAGGCAGTCTCCCGTAGTATTGGCACCCCCCGGCTCGCGCTCGACGCTTTCACTTCGACCGTTATCGAAGCATTTGCACGCATAATTCGTCTTATATCGAATTGTACCTGTGAATCACCGTGCGAATAGCACGCGATGATTGAGGGCAACCAGCAAAGGAGCAAGCGCCGTGGACCGATATGCAATCAACGAGAGAACCATCAGCGAGGCCGTCAACGGCGGCGGGCTGTTGGTCGTCGCGCAATGGGAAGCCAGGGAAGGACAGGCCGACCGGATCGCCGATATTCTGTCTCGCTTCCTGCCGGAGGCACAAAGCGAGCCGGGCGCAAAGCTGTTCCTGATTTCCAGAGCGAAAGAAAATCCCGCACAGTTCCTGTTCTACGAACTGTTTCGCGACGAAGCCGCTTTCAAGGCGCATCAGGAGAGCGCGCATTTCAAGACCTATATCGCAGGCGAAGCGTCGCCGCTGCTCGCCAAACGCGAACGCGCGCAATACGCCTTACTGTAAGGAGCGCAATGGCGAAAGGGCCCACTATTTGCGTTCTTTGGCCTCACCTGTCGCGGCCGTGGACCGCGCCGCTCAAAACCGCGGAAGCTCGGGGAAAGCGAGCTTGCCGCCGTGGACGTGCACGCGGCCGAGCTCGGCGCAGCGGTGCAGGGTCGGAAACACCTTGCCGGGGTTGAGCAGGCCCTGGGCGTCGAACGCGCATTTGAGCCGCTGCTGCTGGTTGAGATCGATCTCGCTGAACATTTCGCCCATCAGGTCGCGCTTCTCGATGCCGACGCCATGCTCGCCGGTCAGCACGCCGCCGAGTTCGACGCAGACCCTCAAGATATCGGCGCCGAAGGCTTCCGCCCGCTCGATTTCGCCTGGCTTGTTGGCATCGTAGAGGATCAGCGGATGCAAATTGCCGTCGCCGGCATGAAACACGTTGGCGACACGGAGATCGTGTTTTGCCGATAGCTCCCGGATTCGCGCCAGGGCCTCCGGCAATTTGCCGCGCGGGATGGTGCCGTCCATGCAGAGATAATCCGGCGAAATCCTCCCCACTGCGGGAAACGCCGCCTTGCGCCCGGCCCAGAATAGGTTGCGCTCAATTTCGGAAATGGAAATCTGCAAGGTAGTCGAGCCGCAGCCTTGCGCGATCGCCTCGACGCGGCTGATCAGCTCATCGACCTCGATGCCGGGGCCATCGAGTTCGATAATCAATAGCGCCTCGACATCGAGCGGGTAGCCGGCATGGACGAAGGCTTCGGCGGCGTGGATCGCAGGTTTATCCATCATTTCCATGCCGCCGGGAATGATGCCGGCGCCGATGATCCGCGCCACGCATTCGCCGGCCGCCTCGACCTCGGCGAAGCCGACCATCAGGGCGCGTGCTGTCTCCGGCTTCTGCAGAATCCGAACCGTGACCTCGGTGATGACACCGAGCAGGCCTTCGGAACCAGTGATGATCCCCATCAGGTCGTAGCCGCTGCTCTCCGCGGACTTGCCGCCGACCTTGATGATTTCGCCTGACATCAGCACGATTTCGCATCCCAGCACGTTGTTGGTGGTCATGCCGTATTTCAGGCAATGCACGCCGCCGGAATTCTCCGCGACATTGCCGCCGATCGAGCAGGCGATCTGCGACGACGGGTCGGGTGCGTAGTAGTATCCGGCGTCGGCGACCGCGTGGCTGATGGCAAGATTTGTCACCCCCGGCTCGGTCACCACCACGCGGTTGTCGAAATCGATCTCGCGGATGCGGCTGAATTTGCCGAGGCCGAGCAGCACGCCATCGGCCAGCGGCAGCGCCCCGCCGGACAGCGAGGTGCCGGCGCCGCGCGGCACCACCTTGATGCCCTGCTCGAAGCAATATTTCAGAATCTGCGACACTTGCTCTGTGGTGTCCGGGAGCACCACGACCATCGGCGGTTGACGATACGCCGTCAGGCCATCGGATTCGTAGGGCAGCATTTCCGCCGCACTGTCGATCACGCCCTCGCCCGGCACGATCGCGCGCAACGCCGCCACGATGGCCTCGCGGCGGCCAAGGACCGCCTGATCCGATGCGGGCATCATGATGGCCATCTGCAGTTCTCCCAGCGGCGCGAGCATCGCGATCGCCGATCGTTATGCCGAATCAAGCACGTCTGGACCGCTTTGGGTAGTCGCCCGGGGCTGGGCAGGCCGGGACCGCCAACTCTCCGGAAAATGTGAGAACCGATGTAACCCGGACGCGTTTTGGCGAGCTTGTCCCTTGCGAGCGCCCCAAGGA